>JBEQAI010000005.1:0-28006 GCA_041640415.1 Ammoniphilus sp.
GGACAGCTTCAGCGCATCACGATTGCACGGGCCATCTCTATACAACCTAAGGTGATCATCTTAGACGAGGTGATTAATAGCTTAGATGGGTTGGTTCAGATTAGTATATTAAAGCTATTGAAAAGATTACAGCGTGAGTTGAACTTAACCTATCTCTTCATAAGCCATGATTTACATGCAGTCAAGCGGTTTGCGGATGAGGTAGCCGTACTCGATAAGGGGGAGATCGTAGAATATGCTGAACATGTCAAGGATTTTGATCAACTCACTCACCCTGCTAGTAGACGATTAATAGAAGCTCGGCTTCCGATCCTACCTCTGCAAGCTAAGGAAGATCATTGGGTAAAGAAAGGATTAACTGTTTCATGAAACCCAAATGGAATGCACCGTCATTGGTATGGTGAAGGGATCCATTTCATGGACAAAGGTAGCGTCACTTAAAGGAAGGGGGAAAAAGGGTGAGAGGAGCATTGTCTTGGCCTTTTTTACGTTTATATCTCTTAGTTCTTCTCTATTTTAGTGCCAATTCGATCCTAAATGTCATTATCCCTTTACAGGGAGAATCACTAGGAGCTAGTAATACAACGATAGGAATTATCATGGGAGCCTATTTGTTTACCACCATGTTCTTTCGGCCCTGGGCGGGTCATATGATTCAAAAACATGGTCCCATAAAAGTGCTGCGATTGATCCTCATTCTGAATGGCATTGCTTTACTGCTCTATACATTTACTGGATTAGGCGGGTATTTGTTCGCCCGTATGCTACAAGGGATATCGACGGCATTCTTTTCTATGGCCCTACAGATCGGTATTATTGATGCCTTGCCAGAGGAGGATCGCTCTCAGGGCATTTCCCTATATTCTTTATTTTCTTATGTTCCTGGTATCATAGGGCCATTACTAGCTTTAGGGATTTGGCAAGCCGGGGATATGAATGTGTTTACTGTGGTAATGATAGGGATTGCTATCACGACTGGTTTGTTTGGCTATAGTGCAAAAATGGAAAAAAACACGGATCACTCTGTAACGGATAATACCGAACAGGGAGTTCAGATGTTCAAATCCTTCAGTCAATTAGTCAAAAATCCATTTTTGTTCAAATGCAGTGTATTGATGTTAGTTTCTTCCCTTGTATTTGGAGCTATTACAGCCTTTCTACCCTTGTATGCTATGCAATTAAAAAGTGGAAACGCTGGAATTTATCTTATGCTTCAGGCAGGTACCGTTGTTCTTGCCCGATTTACGTTAAGAAAAAAAATTCCTTCAGATGGTAAATGGCATTCTTCCTTCATCATGGGAACCATGCTTATGTTAGCGATAGCGGCGCAATGTGTAAGCTATTCATTAAAAGGTGGACCCGTCTTTTTGTATAGTGGAGCAATATTAATGGGGGTAGCACAAGCCATCATCTATCCCACGTTAACCACCTATTTAACCTTTGTCTTGCCCAAAATGAATCGAAATGTATTGCTTGGTTTATTTATTGCCATGGCTGATTTAGGGGTTTCATTGGGCGGAATTATCATGGGCCCGATCGCTGACTTTTTCTCCTACTCAACGATGTACATGATTTGTTCTGTCTTAGGTGTAGTCATGATTATTTTTGCCTATGACCGACGACCTCAATTTGTTGGCGTGAATATAAAAGAATCTTAAACGACTAGAAAAAAATACCTTTCGCCAGTTCACTTGAACTGTTGAAGGTATTTTTTTTGTAACTCTTCGACGAGCGTCACAAAAGCATCAGCTGATTCGTCACATGCATGCACTCCATGTCCGAAAAATGCTCTGGTCTCACGTTTTTCGCACAAATAGAGGAAGCAATGTCCTCTCCTGCTTTACCATTTTAATTCTTTCACGATCTCACGAACCCCTATGGAGCGGATCACCTCAATGAAAATCTGCTTCATTTCTGCACTTTTCATGATTTGAATTAACGATTTTTGCATCTCAGGGGTTTTCATTAAATCAATCAGAACTTGTTGCATTTCAGGACTCGATAATACACTTGCCATTTGTTGTCTCATTTCCGGAGTCGACATGATCTGGATGAGCGCTTGTTGGACCTCTGGCGCTTGCATAAGATCAGCTATTTGCTGTGAGGAAAGCTTGGGTATCGGGGGAGAAAAGTTGCTCCAAGCTGCGCAGCCAGCTAAGGAAATGGAAAAGAGCAAGAGTATAGATAGGATGATTCGCATAGTTTGGCTCCTTTTTCTAATCATACTCTGTTTATTTTTCCCTATTCATCTCTTTGTAACTTACGAAAAGTACTAAAGATCTCCTGCACATGCATATTTTGGATTAGTGCATAATTATCTGCTTTTCATCCAAGTGTTAATCTGTTATGATTATAATTAAGTAATGATTGTTTTTATCAATTTTATTACGTGCAGGCATTATTGATTTACTATTTTTTTCATAGAGAGGGGAAAAACGAATGAACACGAATGAAACGCCCAACACTGGAAAATGCCCGTTTTCACACGGCGCCGTGACTAGCAACAAACCTAGTGCTACGACTAATAGAGACTGGTGGCCCAACCAGCTGAACTTAAATATTTTGCGTCAGCATGATAGAAAATCGAACCCTATGGGGGAGGACTTCGATTATGCGGAAGAGTTCAAAAAGCTAGACTACCAAGCTCTTAAGCAGGACCTTTACGCTTTAATGACTAACAGTCAAGAGTGGTGGCCGGCCGACTATGGGCATTATGGTCCATTTTTTATCCGGATGGCTTGGCACTCCGCGGGTACCTATCGGACGGCGGACGGCCGCGGAGGGGCAGGGAGTGGAACACAGCGTTTTGCTCCGCTCAATAGTTGGCCTGACAATGGCAATTTAGATAAAGCCCGTCGTCTGCTCTGGCCGATTAAACAAAAGTATGGCAACAAGATCTCTTGGGCGGACTTGCTCGTTCTAGCAGGGAATGCGGCAATTGAATCCATGGGCGGCAAGACCTTTGGTTTTGGAGCGGGACGCGCTGACGTTTGGCATCCAGAAGAAGATATCTACTGGGGCAGTGAAACCGAATGGCTAGGGGATAAGCGTTACACTGGCGACCGTGAGCTTGAGAAGCCGCTGGCTGCTGTTCAGATGGGTCTGATCTATGTTAACCCAGAAGGACCTAACGGGAATCCAGATCCGGTTGCAAGCGCACGCGACATCCGCGAAACCTTTGCCCGCATGGGAATGAATGATGAAGAAACGGTGGCGCTAGTGGCCGGTGGACATACGTTCGGGAAAGCTCACGGTGCAGGAGATGCTGCCCATGTAGGTCCAGAACCAGAACGGGCTCCGATTGAAGCGCAAGGACTTGGTTGGCTAAGTACACACGGCAGCGGAAAAGGTCGTGACACCATTACCAGCGGGATTGAAGGGGCTTGGACGGCTAATCCGACCCAGTGGGATAATGGGTATTTTGATCTCCTGTTTGGATATGAATGGAAGCTAACCAAGAGCCCTGCAGGCGCACATCAGTGGGTTGCGGTTGATCCTGCGAAGGAACATCTTGCACCGGATGCCGAAGATTCCTCCAAGCGTGTTCCGACGATCATGACCACAGCGGATTTGGCCCTGCGCATGGATCCAGAGTATGAGAAGATCTCTCGTCGTTACCATGAGTATCCAGAAGAATTTGCCGACGCCTTTGCGCGTGCATGGTTCAAGCTATTGCACCGTGACATGGGTCCTCGTTCAAGATATCTAGGGCCAGAAGTTCCAGAAGAAGTTCTCCTCTGGCAAGATCCGGTACCCCCTGTGGATTATGAACTATCCGATGCAGAAATAGCCGAACTTAAAGCAAGGATCTTGGACTCAGGCCTTAATGTAAGCGAGCTCGTCACCACGGCTTGGGCTTCAGCTAGCACCTTCCGCGGTTCAGATATGCGCGGCGGGGCTAATGGAGGTCGCATCCGCCTCGCTCCACAGCGTTATTGGGAAGTAAATCAGCCAGCACAGCTGAACAAAGTGCTTACCGTACTAGAAGGCATTCAAAATGAACTAGATAAGAAAGTGAGCCTGGCTGACTTGATCGTCCTCGGCGGGAGTGCCGCAGTAGAAAAAGCGGCACGAGATGCCGGCTTTGATGTCACCGTTCCTTTTGCTCCGGGTCGCGGCGATGCCACCGAAGAGCAAACGGATATTGGAGGATTTGCCGTACTCGAGCCGATTGCTGATGGTTTCCGTAACTATCTGGAGAAGCAGTATAGGATTAGTGCAGAAGAGCTTCTCGTAGACAAGGCCCATCTGCTAGGCCTCACAGCACCAGAAATGACCGTCCTTATTGGCGGCATGCGCGTTCTAGGTACCAATTATGGCAGCACCCAACACGGCGTATTCACGAATCGTGTAGGCACCCTTACAAACGATTTCTTTGTGAACTTGCTGGACATGGGCGTAGAATGGAAACCTGTAGACGGCGTCGTATTTGAAGGGCGTGATCGCAAGACCGGTCAAGTGGTGCGCACGGCCACTCGAGTTGACCTCGTGTTTGGTTCCAACTCCATTCTTCGTGCGATTACAGAGGTTTATGCTCAAGATGATAATCAAGAGAAGTTTGTGCGTGACTTTATAGCGGCCTGGGTCAAGGTCATGAATGCCGATCGTTTCGACCTTAAAGCTTAACAACTATTAATGTAAACCGCCGTCCCGGTAATGGACGGCGGTTTTTTCGATATAATACTCAAATGATCATTTGACTGTTTAGTTGTTTTGGAAATATAATGATAATCAAATGAGGGTTAGAGTGTGAGGTGGAATGACGGTGAAAACGAAGCAAGATACTTGCGAGATTTTTTGCTTTGACGAAGAGAAAGTGAATCGACTAACGGGGGAACTTGAACAACAAGACACATGGTCTGTGGCTAAGATATTTAAAGCTTTGGCTGACGATACACGTGTAAGAGTAGCCTATGTCTTATCGTTAGAAGATGAGCTCTGTGTTTGTGATGTGGCCCATATTGTGGGCTGTACCATGGCAACAGCTTCTCATCATCTGCGTTTATTACGCAACCTGGGTCTAGCCAAGTACAGAAAAGACGGGAAATTAGTATTTTATTCGCTTGATGATGATCATGTAAAACGACTGATCCAATTAGCCTTTTGTCATCGGAAGGAGGGAGTTGATATCAGTGGCACAGACGCAATCACAAAATAAGAGGATTTACAACATCCAAGGATTCACCTGAGCAGGGTGCGCTTCTCGGTTCGAGAAGAATGTGAAAGAAATTGCAACGGTTCAAGAGGCTAGTGTAAACTTTGCCGCATCGAAACTGACATTGTATGGTCATGCAAGCGTGGATGAATTGGAAAAGGCAGGTGCTTTTGAAAATCTAAGGATAACCCCTGTTGGGGAACGACTAGAACAAGTGGCTTTGTGGAAGAGGAAAGAAAACATTCCTATATTGATTTCCGTGCTTTTTCTTTTGTTAGGGTGGATAGCCGGTGTGTATTACGGGGAAGGAAGTGGATCCTCTGTTTTATTATATGCTACATCTATGATTATCGGAGGCTCTCGCCTTTTTAAAACAGGATTGAACAATTTGCTGCGCTTGGAATTTGATATGAAAACACTAATGACCATCGCTGTTATCGGAGCCGGTGCCATTGGAGAGTGGGGCGAAGGGGCCACGGTTGTGATCTTGTTTGCGATCAGCGAGGTGCTTGAAACCTATTCGATGGATAAAGCTCGCCAATCGATTCGATCCTTGATGGATATTGCTCCAAAAGAAGCATTAATCCGCCGAGGGGAAAAGGAGTTCATCGTAGAGGTTGATGACATACAGATTGGCGATATCATGGTCGTTAAACCCGGGCAGAAACTAGCTATGGATGGTGTCGTCATAAAAGGGCATTCCACTCTTAACCAAGCAGCCATCACGGGAGAATCGGTCCCTGTTCTTAAGACGTTGGATGATGAGGTTTTTGCTGGAACATTAAACGAAGAAGGATTAATCGAAGTTAAGGTAACCAAGCGAGTAGAGGATACAACGATAGCCAAAATTATTCATTTAGTTGAAGAAGCTCAAGCAGAACGTGCTCCTTCTCAAGCCTTTGTAGATCGGTTTGCCCAATATTACACGCCAGGGATTATGCTGTTGGCGCTTGGAGTGGCAGTGATCCCTCCCTTATTCTTTGGCGCCGAATGGAGTTTTTGGCTATACGAAGGGTTAGCCGTTCTAGTTGTGGGTTGTCCCTGTGCCCTAGTGATCTCTACACCCGTGTCCATCGTGACTGCTGTTGGGAATGCGGCAAGGAATGGAGTTCTCATTAAAGGAGGCATTCACCTTGAGGAAGCGGGGCGTTTACATGCGATTGCCTTTGATAAAACCGGCACGCTAACAAGAGGAGTTCCAGAAGTTACAGATATGATTTCCTTTGGAAAAGAAAAAGAGCTCTTAGGAATCGCTGCTGCCTTAGAGAAGCGGTCAGGGCATCCACTGGCCTCATCGATCCTTCGCAAAGCAGAGAAAGAAGGAATGGATTTCAATGGTATTGCTGTTGATGAATTTTCGTCGATTACGGGTAAAGGATTAAAAGGCAAAATAAATCAGGAATTATTTTATATAGGAAGTCCTGGACTCTTCGAGGAATTGTTGGTAATCGGTATCGCACCGGATGTTAAAAAACAAATTGAAAAGCTCCAAACACAAGGTAAAACCGTCATGCTTCTTGGAACCGATCAAGAAATAAAAATGCTGATCGCTGTGGCGGATGAGGTACGTGAACACAGTAAGGGAGTTATAGAAAAGCTTCACAAGATCGGCATAAAACACACTGTCATGTTAACTGGAGATAACCGTGCTACCGCCGAAACTATCGGTCATTCTGTAGGTGTCCATGAGGTTCAGGCTGAACTCTTGCCACAAGATAAATTGGATTACATTAAGAAGTTACGAAGTGATGGTAGTCGTGTAGCGATGGTGGGCGATGGAGTAAACGATGCACCTGCATTAGCTGCATCCACTGTTGGGATTGCCATGGGGGGAGCGGGTACCGATACGGCACTGGAAACGGCTGATATTGCCTTGATGGCGGATGATTTAAGAAAATTACCCTTTACCATCAAGCTAAGTCGAAAAACACTGCAAATCATTAAGCAAAACATTACATTCGCATTGGGTATTAAAGCAATCGCATTACTGCTGGTGATTCCAGGTTGGTTAACGTTATGGATGGCTATTTTTGCAGATATGGGTGCTACCATCCTTGTTACACTAAACGGGTTGAGACTTCTTCGAGTAAAAGATTAGAAATTCGCAAATATAGGCCTAACCTGATCCACGCCGGAAAAGGTTAGGCCTATACTTTTATAGATACAGCTCGGGTCGGCGTTCCTTCAAGTATTGATACCCATGGCTCGTTTTGGGGTTCAAATCAAGCTTGGCTATCCCCAGCATTTTCTTATCCTTCTGAAGATCCAACAAGATCGTCCCGTTCGGATGAACTACGAGACTTTCCCCATGATAATCATAGTGATCATTGCTCCCTAAGCGGTTGCAATAGACGACATGGCATTGGTTCTCCATGGCGCGGGCCTGACTGAAGATACGGTGCTGATTCTCGTAAGGCGACATATTAGCCGAATTGACGAGGAGCACTTGCGCTCCCTGCAATGATAGGGTTCTGGCCGGCTCGGGAAATTCAATATCGTAGCAGGTTAACATGCCAAACGTAACGCCTTCCAACTCAAAGGTATCTAGTCGGTCTCCTCGGGAAAACAATTGGTTTTCATCGGTAAAAAGGTGAGTCTTGCGATAGTAATGCTGGGGTCGCCCTTCCTTATCCACCAGGCACGAGGTAATGTATATATGGTTACCCTCCGATTCCATAAACGAGTAAACCACATGAATCGGATACTGTTGGATGATGCTTTGGATCGTCTTTAATGTGTTTCCGTTTCTTGCTTCTGCGAGCTGGGAAAGCTGCTCTCTTGCCACGAGACCGGTGACGTTCAGCTCGGGAAAGAGGAGCAGATCAGCAGATTCTTGATGGGCTTCTTGCATGATTTGTTCGATTTTTTTTAGGTTAGCTTCTTTATCGCCGTCTTGCACCGAAATTTGGGCCAAAGCGATGTTCCATTCTTTTTTCATCTATACGACCTCGTCCATTTTTAAGTCTGCTGGCTGCTGTTTAAATCCTTTGGTCAAATAGACCAGGTACAGGAGTCCTAATGCCCCCCAGGCCATGCCGTACTGCTTGGCCAGCGGGTCTAAGCTCCATAGTAAAAGAACGTTTAATACGGCTCCGATCAGGGGGATGATTAGATTAAAAATCAAACCGCTTCCAGAACGATCCTTGTTTTTCCCATAATAATGGACAATCACGGCTAGGTTTACCATGGTAAAGGCAGCAAAAGCGCCGAAGTTGATGCAGGATGCTGCACTTAAAATATCAAAGCGAATTGCCAAAAGCCCGATGAGTCCGATCAGGACAAGCGTGATGACAGGCGTTTGATACTTGGGACTGATATAGCCAAAGATCGCTTTTGGCAACACGGAATCTCGTCCCATGGCGTATAGAAGGCGGGAAGCAGAAGCTTGCGCCGATAAGCCCGAGGTAAATTGGGCGATGATCAGCCCAGCCAAAAAGATGGCACTGAATAAATTTCCCCCTACCATATAAGCTAGCTCATCTCCTGCGGTAGCCAAATCTTTAAACTGCGTATAATCAGGGAAGACCAGATGGGCTAGATAGGATACGCCAATGAAAATCAATCCCCCGATCAGGGCCGTTAGCATGATCGCTCGCGGCATGGTTTTGACCGGATCCTTGGTTTCTTCTGTAAAGGTAGTAATGGCATCAAAGCCTAAAAACGAATAGCAAGCAATGGCGGCACCCGCTAAAACGAAACCAAAAGAAGTGCTCTCATTAAAAAACGGCTGGATCGCAAACAGGGTAGCCGCCCCAGTTCCCGTTAACAGGCTTCGAATGCTGAGCAGAATGAAAAGGCCAATAACTAAAAATTGAAAAATCATAAGCAGAAAATTCACTTTATTGCTGACTCGGACCCCTAGAATGTTGACCGCGGTGGTCAGAAGAATAAAGGCAACAATCCAGACCCACATGGGTACGCTGGGAAAGAGGGTGCCAAAGTACAGGGCTCCAATGAGCCAGATGACCATCGGAATAAAAATGTAATCAAGCAGAATCGCCCAACCTACCATAAAGCCGATGTGGCCATTGAAGGTTTTCCTGGTATAGGTATAAGCGGATCCGGCGATAGGGTATGCTTTTACCATTTTCCCATAGCTGTAAGCTGTAAAAAGCATGGCGATGAGCGCGAGGACAAAGGTAGGAACCACTGCGCCATGGCTGGCCTCGGCCAGTGTGCCGTACATACCAAACACAATCATGGGAGTTAAGTAAGCTAGTCCAAATAAGACCACTTGATACAAGCTGAGCTCTCGTTTTAAGGCCGTTTCTTCTGTCATATAATCCTCCTCTAAGTTGGTTTACTAATATCTAAGCAAGAACGGTGCCAATTCGCTCAACTCATTAAATTCAGTTGATTTAGAAAGCTAGAGGACCTATAATGGGCATAAAGATGATTTTTTTCATCAAATCAAACCTAGATAGCGGATGATTTTTTTCATCATCATGATTTTTTTCATCAAAAAAGGGGAGGAAAGACCATGCCTCACCATGGTTCCGGAATACAAGGAGGCTTATCCTTGCTGTTGGATGAGCATCTCTACATTCGATCGATTGCTGCGAATGGACAGGCCAACGATCCAGATGAAATTTTTACGATTGGGACATCCATTCATGATATAGATTGGGGTGCTTACTTCGCGACCCCACCAGAAATCGGGAAGCCCATCCAGTCGCTCCTGTCCCACCAAGGAGAAATGATGGCTTTTATTTGGAACGAAATGCACCATCCCTCCGACGGGATTAAATACGTCCTCACTCTCCTTAATTTATCTACTATACCATCCACCGCCCTTGCGATCGAGGAAAGTTTGGATGCCGGGGAAAATCGTCTGATTATGAAGTCGGAATCGATGCAGCGAGTCATGAAAATCACTCAAGCCGTCTCACAAGTTGATTCAACGGTTCTTCTGCTTGGGGAATCCGGAGTAGGAAAAAGCGCTATTGCCCATCTCATCCATCGAACCAGCAATCGGGCGAGCAAACCCTTTATCTCGGTCAATTGCGGAGCCTTGCCGGAGCATCTTATCGAAGCCGAGTTGTTCGGGTATGAGCATGGGTCGTTTACAGGCGGAAAAAAAGGCGGCGCCATGGGTTTGTTTGAGGTTGCCCACGAGGGAACGATTTTTCTCGATGAAATTGCGGAGCTTCCCTATAACCTCCAAGCTAAGCTACTCAATGTACTGCAGGAAAATACAATCCGAAAAGTGGGCAGCACCGTAAACAAGAAAATCAATGTGCGGATCCTTGCAGCTACCAATAAAGATCTTGCCCAGATGGTAAAGGAAAAGACTTTCCGGGAGGATTTGTTTTATCGCTTGAATGTCGTTCCTTTGACCATTCCCGCCCTTCGCGAGAGAAAAGAGGATATACCTGACTTGATTGATTATTTCCTTTTCAAATACAATAAAAAATACGGACTGTTCATGCAGCTTCATCCCCAAGTGAAGACTGAATTACTGCATTATAGCTGGCCGGGCAATATCAGAGAGTTAGAAAATAGAATTGAGAGAATGGTAGTAACCAATAGCCAAGAAGGCTTAGATCAAGGCGAACAGCCTCATTTGAATGAAGAGGCAGCGTTCCCCCCGTTAAAGCAAGCCAAGAAGCAGCTGGAAAAAGAGTTGATTCTAAAAGCCTATCGATTGTATGCCAATACGTATAAAGTAGCGGAGGTCTTGGAAGTCGACCAATCCACGATCGTAAAAAAATTAAAGGAATACAGAAAGGGATAGCAGATGGCGACATGGAATTTAGGCTTAGCACAGTTAAGAAGCAGTTTATTTGAGAAGGAAACCAATCTTCGCCGCGTGCTAGAAGCCATGGCAATGGCCAGCAGCAAGCAGGCAAACTATGTCTTGTTTCCTGAATTATATACAACCGGGTATTTTTTAGGGGAGCGGGTATTCGACCTGGCTGAAACCTTAGAAGGCGAGACCATTACGAGAATACGAGAGCAGGCCAAACGGCTGAATACCGGAGCTATTATTGGATTTCCGGAACGAGAAGGGGATAACATCTTTAATTCTGCGGCATTCATCAGCCGTCAAGGCGAGATTCTTGGAACCTACAGAAAATGTCATCTTTTTGACCATGAGAAACGCTATTTCTCTGCGGGTGAACAAGTTCCGGTAATTGAAGCTCCCGAAGGGAAATTCGGAATTATGATCACCTATGATATGGAATTTCCGGAGCAGGCGCGGGTCCTTGCGATCAAGGGAGCCCAAGTGATTCTGATCCTAAGCTCCAACATGATTCCCTATCAGCCCTATCAGCATATTTACCTGCGCGCAAGAGCGATTGAAAATCATGTGTTTGTAGCCACAACCAATAAAGTAGGCTTAGAGAACGACACGCTGTTTTTTGGCGAAAGTGAAATCATCCATCCAACAGGAACTTCTTTATATAAATCCCTGAACAACGAGGATCTTGCGGTAGTCCCGATCACGCTTGCTGAAACCTCCACTTCTAAAGGGGTCCTGAATTATATGGAGAATCGAAGGCCGGAACTGTATCGGCGGGAGGGGTTATAAGAGTATGGAGCTTCAAGATCTCAATCTGGATTTTATCTTGGTCGAAGAGTCCACTACGGTCAAGCAAGCCTTGAGTCTCATGCGGAAGAGAGAGACAAGAGCTATCATCGTAACCCGTGATGGTCATCCGATCGGCCTATGCGACAGCCATCAGCTGCTCTTGCAAAGCGAGACTCCTGCAAAGCCGTTAGCTTACCGCAAAGATGTTCAAGTGGTCAATCAAAACCGTGTCTTGTCTCACGCCGATGTTCAATCCCCTTACCTGATCGTGAAGGGGGAAGACAACCAGATTATCGGGTGGCTGGATGGAGCCTCCGCAGAGCTGCAATGGATGAAACAATCATTTTCCCAGGAATTGCGGGATTTGACGACGGACCTGGAAGCGATTGTGGACTCTATCTATGATGAAGTATTAGTAGTGGATGGGAAAGGGACGGTGCTTCGCGTATCGAATCGCAGCCATTTGAACCTATGGGGAGTCCAGCTCTCCACCGTGGTGGGCGAGAACATGCTTGACTTAGAGGATAAAGGCTGGTTCAGGCCTTCTGTAACTCGTCGTGTCCTGGTGGAGAAAAAGAAAATTTCGGTTGTGCAGGAGAACCGCTTTGGCCGAAAAATCCTTGCGGTCGGCAATCCTATTTTCAATCGAAAAAAAGAGCTGGAGCGCATTGTTATTGCATCCCGGGATATAACAGAGGTGAGCAACTTGAGGGAGGAGCTGGCCGAGGTGCGATCCCTCAACGAAAAGTACCGTCAAGAAATGAATATCCTGAAGAAGGTGCAGCCGGAGAATGAAAAGCCGATCATCTATCGTTCCGAGCGGATGGAGCAGCTCTTGTTTGAAATGGAAAAGGTGGCACGCGTCCCTTCCACGGTGACCATATATGGGGAATCCGGGGTGGGAAAGGAATTGATTGCCCATGCGATCCATCATCTTAGCCCACGCAAGGAACGGCCCTTTGTAAAGATCAATTGCGGATCGATTCCGGAAAATCTGCTGGAAAGTGAATTATTCGGGTATGAGAAGGGCGCCTTCACTGGGGCGCTTCATCAGGGGAAGAAGGGACTGTTTGAATTAGCGAATGAAGGGACCCTGTTTCTCGATGAGGTAGGAGAGCTTCCTCTTTCCTTACAGGTCAAACTGCTGAGGGTGATTCAAGAGAGGGAAGTCATGAAAATTGGCGGGGCGCACCCCATCCGAGTGGATGTGAGAATCCTGGCTGCCACGAATCGCAATCTAGAAGAGATGGTAGCCAACGGATCCTTCCGAGAAGACCTGTATTACCGGCTCCACGTCATTCCTTTATATGTCCCAGCCTTGCGTGAACGGATTGAAGACATTGAACCTTTAATCTATCACTTCTTGGATTTTTTTAATGAAAAGTTTGGGACGAAAAAGCATTTTTCGGAGGATGCCCTCGAATGGCTCAAAGCGTATCATTGGCCGGGGAATATTCGGCAGCTGCAAAATGTGCTGGAGAGGGTCATGGTGGTTTCCTCTAGCCAGTTAATTATGGCAAATGACTTAAGCCGAATTTTAGGAGGGAATGTGAGCTCGTCCCCTCGTCACCTGCCTCCGGTTCAGGTTCATTCCATTATCCCGCTCGAGAAAGCCGTGGAGTTGACCGAGTTTCAACTGATCAAGATGGCGCTAGCGGAGTATAAGACGCTAACCAAAGCCGCAAAGGCGCTCGAAGTAAGCCAGCCGACCATTAGTCGACATTTTCACAAGCTGAATGAAAAAATGAATTTTGAATAAAAGGAGCCAAGCTGATAACGTGATCACGAAGCGTTTGCTGCCCTGATACGAAGCTTCATGAGCCAGAATCTCTGATATTCCTCTGACATTTCCTCGGTATAATGAGGAAAGGAAGGAGCGGATCACATGAAAGACCTTTTTGATATCGAACTACTGATGGTTATGGACGACATGGAGTCTTGGCGGAGCGCATACGAAGAAGAAATCGAGAAGCTGGAACAGAGCTTTCAGGAACTGGCCAAGATACAATATGCAGAAATGATTCAACCGACAGGCTCGGAAGTGGAAGAGGAGCTTCAGTTTCAACATTACCAGCTTTTTTCGAGCCCGCTATGGACAACGTTTATTGAGAAGTGGGAACAAAAGGAGACGGACAGTGGATGGAGGAGGCGGTTGGAGGTCTTAAAGAGAAAAGCGATGGAAGCTGCAGTAGAGAGCCATCCTGAGATCGTTAAATGGAAAGCCGATCTTCTATCCGTATTGATGAATCAAAGCTTTCATTCTCAAGGGCAATCCTACCCTTTTGCCACCGTCCAGGTTCAGTTCATGACTCAGGCGGATCGGGCCATACGTGAAGAATTATTCCTGCAGTTGAACCAATTTGCGGAACAGGTCACCCCGGCTTTTCGCAAGCTAGTCCAAGCGAGAAATGAACGAGCGCATCAGCTTGGATATGACCATTACTACCATTATGTATTTGAAGGAATCATGGGCCTCCACTTTCCGAGTTACAAGGAACAAGTCCAAAGGATGCTTGATGGAGTAAGGGAACAGGCGTATCAGTGGGAACAGCGATTGCAAGAAAAATTTCAGTGGACCCCCATGCAGTACTATGACATCCTTTATGCTGCTCTCCATTACTTCGAAATCCCGAAAGACCGCTTTTCCGCAGAAAAAATAAAGGAAGCCATAGCGTTCACCTGTCATCAATGGGGGTTAGACCCCACGAATCTTCCTATCCATATCGAGCTTCGGGATATTCCCTTTGGGGGACTGATAATGGCGATCTCCCCCGATGATATCCGCCTCGTCGTGAAAAAGCGGGATGGCCACAGCGGATTTGCTGTGGGCCTTCATGAATTAGGTCATGCGCTATATGAATATTATTCCTCCCATCAGAGGCCAGAGCTTTTTCGCTTCAAAAGCCTGATTGGCCATGAGGCCATGGCGGAACTTTTCATGAGTATGGCTTCTCAGCGGGAGTGGCTTATCGACTGTCTAGGGGCCGATGAGTCCCTTATTGAGAAGGTACAAGGGGCAGAGAAGCTCTTTTGTTTGACCTTAACGAAACTCTACTATTACCAGAGCATACTCGAGCAGTCGATCTATGAGAATCCGGACCAGGACTTCCAGCAACGATCGAACCAGCTGTTTGAAGAGGTGTTTGGCATAAAGGGAATGGCAATGAATCCTGCGGTGGAGATGATGTTCTGTCTATATCCCGTTTATACTCATACGTACCTTTACGCAGACGGAATTCGGGAGATGATCCGGGCTTATGTGGATCCGAGGGGCTTGTACAAGAATAAAGAACTGTGGGAGAAAATTCGCAGCCATTTCATGGAGCCTTCAGAGAGTCTACCCTGGGAGGAGAAAGTGAAAAGATTGTGTGGACACGAATTTAGCTTTACCGCTTTTGGGGAGTATTTACGTCAATCGTAATGGATTTGGTTGAACAACGTCTAATATTAGGACGCTGGATTTTGTAAATGAGGTGTAACTTTTGAACTCTAGCTTCTTAAATAAGTGGGTTGCTGCAACGGTACCTTTAGTCTTGTTCTTTCTGCTATTCGGTTATTGGAATCCTCACGATGTTTTAGTGATGCTGATGTGGGCGGCCCCGATTAGTTATATTTATGGCATTCTTAGTTCTTACGCAATCGATTGGTTGGCAAGGAAACGGGGGATTACTAATAAATGGCTAATTGGTTTTCTTTATGTGCTTGCTGGAGCTCTGTTTTTTATCCCGTTCTTTCAGTTCGTGATTCGTGTACAAGAAATCGGAGCCATTCTAGGATTCATGGCCATAGGGGCTGGAATGGCTCTTACCTTTTTTCTCTGTTCTCTTGTGTTTCGCCACCGAAAGACGAACCTGTATATCGCTGTGCTAGGTCCGTTGTTTCTGCTGGTCCTGATGCAAGTTTATGTTATTCAGTGGGAGATGGATAAAAAGGACGGATGGATAGAGAATTGGACCGAGCAGTACTACGAAGCCACGTTTGATTATTTCCACGGGGAACACCACATTCCCATTCATCTGGAAGCAGGGCAGCGGCTTACATTCAAGCTAAAATGGAAGTACTGGCAAGAAGGAAGCATAGGGCATTATGTTGAACCTCCTGCAGGACAACGGATGGGGATGGAGGAATGGGGCGATGACACGTACCGATTTGAAGCCCAGGAAGAGGGCGTGTATCAGATTGTCCTTACAGGAAGAAAAGTAAAACATGGGCACTTTACTGTTCAGTGGAGTATAAACTAGAACATAAAGATTCGACTGAAAGAAAGGTAAAGGTGGGACTGAGCGAATGAAAATTAGAACAGCTGATCTTCCGGGAATCGGCAAGAAGATCTCCTTTATTACAGCTGAGCAAAGTATGATTGTGCTTATTGTTCATCATACAGGAAAGCGGGAATTGTATTTTTTCGAGGATGCGGATCATGATGAAGCGGATTTCTCAATTAATCTGACAGGGGAAGAAACGAGAGAATTGGGGGCCCAACTCTTAGGGGCCATGTTCCAGCCAGTGGATATGGATAAGATGAAGATGTTTAAGAATCAAATTATGATTGAATGGGTAGACGTAAGTCCAGCATCCCCGCTAGTGCAAAAAACGATTGCAGAATCCCAGATTCGCACCAAGACCGGTGCTTCCATCATCGGAATCGTCAAGGGAAAGGATGTGATCGCCGTACCGGATATTAATATCGTAATCCACGCAGGGGATACCTTAATGATTGTTGGAAAAAGAGATCAAATGAGTGCGCTTGAGGCTCTTTGTCGAGGGGAGGAAACAACTTAATGCATGAGGGGTTTCCCGCTTTATTGGGAGCAGGTCTGATTTTGCTTGTCCTTTTTATATTTGGTTACATAGGAAGCAAAGTAAGGCTGCCAGGGGTCATCCTCTATATTTTGCTGGGAATCGGCCTGGGTCAGTTCATGACCGACAACGAACTGATCCATATTGGCAGTGAAATAGGGATCGTTTTACTATTTTTCCTATTGGGAATGGAGTTTCCAATCGATAAACTGGGCGGCATAGCTAAACGGATATGGCCGGCCGGTCTGCTCGATGTTTTCTTGAATCTAGGGATCTCGATGGGGATTTGCTATTTGTTCGGTTTGGATCTGCTTACTTCCTTTTTAATTGGGGGAGTCGTTTATGCTACAAGCTCTTCGATTACGGCTAAGCTTCTTGAAAGCTCCAAACGCATGGCCAACGTGGAATCTGAATTTATTTTAGCTTTATTAATTTTTGAAGATCTTATCGCTCCGATTGTTGTCGCTGTTTTAATGGGCATGAGTAAAGGAGACGAGCTTGAGGCCATGCAATTGGTCCTGCTGATGGGTAAGATCATCTTGCTGTCTCTTGGAGCGATTCTGCTAGGCAAGCTCGTATTTAAGCGCTTAGGCACGTTTTTTGATCGAATCTTTAGTGAGGATGTATTTATTCTCCTTATGGTAGGTATTGCCTTAAGCTATGGGGGGTTAGCCTTGTACCTTGGCCTTTCGGAAGTATTAGGAGCCTTCTTAGCTGGCATGATGTTAGCGGAGGTAAGAAGAACAGAGGAAATTGAGCATAAGATGCTTCCGTTAAGGGATTTGTTTTTGCCGCTCTTCTTCCTGTACTTTGGAACGACGATCAAGTTTGAGGGGGAGATCCCGCTTATAGGTCTTCTCATGAGTCTACTGGTTTGGTCGATCTTAGCGAAGATCTTAGTCGGGATTCTCGGGGGCATGTGGTATGGATTGTCAAAACGGGTTTCCTTGCGCGCGGGTTTATCTCTTACGGCTAGAGGAGAGTTTTCGGTTGTTATCGCGAGTATCGCTGTAGGATCGATGAAAATTTTTTCTGGGCTGTTTATCTTGCTAAGTGCCTTGTTTGGGATCTTCTTGTTCCAATTCGCACCGCGTATTACCAATCTTGTGTACGGAGACCCCAAGAAGGGGAAGACCAAAGTAAAGTTACCAGGATAAAAGATAGAAAACAAAGACCCTAGTCTGTTCAATGTCGAACAAACCAGGGTCTTATCCTTTATCCTCATGCATCTAGAATTCCTTCTCTCTTATTCTTCTGTAGTCTTGCCAAAGCAGCGGGTGCATTCCATATGGATGGTATTCGCACGCTCCTTAAAACGTTCTCCACACTCGATACATTCCTTCTCGATCATCTTAAAATTCATGGATTATACCTCCTTAGAATTGGGGTTCGTTTCCTTTATGTTTTTATTGTATTATAACAGTGGCTAAGCGTCAATGGTTTGTTATATAACTAAGAAAAAATTTTAGAGCAGTGACTCTTGCTTTCAAACCGGTGTAAGATGGACTTTTTCTACGAATTACTGAGATATTTGATGATTGAAAGAACTAGCACGAGAAAAACGTTTATGTGTAAAGAATTTATCCTATTATCGAATTAGCAATTTAACGTTATAAAGAGTAGAATCGTAAAGGTTGATTACATGTATACAAGGGGAGATTTACATGAAGAAGATAGCTTCAATTTTACTATCAATGGGGATGATCCTATCCGTAGCTGCGGGGTGTTCAAGCTCTGACTCCAGCTCTCAAGCAAGTTCAAGCGAAAGCAAAGCCTTAGTAATTGGAATTGATGATAAATTTGCACCAATGGGATTTAGAGATGAGAAAAATGAAATCGTGGGCTTTGATATTGATTATGCAAGAGCTGCCGGCGAGAAAATGGGAGTTGAGGTCACGTTTCAGCCAATCGATTGGAAAGCTAAGGAATCGGAGCTAAACAGCGGACGCATCGACTTGATTTGGAACGGCTACACGATCACAGATGAACGAAAAGAAAAGGTCCTGTTCACGAAGCCTTATTTAGCCAATGCTCAAGTGATCGTGACCAAAGCGGATTCGGATATCGCTAAAATTTCGGACCTTGCAGGGAAAGTGGTAGGTCTTCAAGCTTTATCTTCTGCAGCAGATGCCTTAAACGCGAATGAAGTCAGTTCTCAAATAAAAACCATTACGGAATTCCCAGATAACGTGTTGGCTTTAAGCGATTTAAAAATTGGCCGTTTGGATGCGGTCATTATTGATGAGATCGTAGCTAGATATTACATGACGAAAGAAGAAGGCACCTTCAAAATCGTGGAAGAAAGCCTTACTCCAGAGGAGTACGGTGTAGGTGTGAAGAAAGGGAATGAGGCCTTGTTAGCCGACCTGCAAGCAGCCCTTGATGAATTGAACCAAGATGGAACGGCCGCAACCATCTCCGAGAAGTGGTTTGGTGAAGATAAGGTATTAAAATAATATATTTTAAAACAGAAACGGATCGATCGTTATGATGATCCGTTTTGTTTGGGAGAAAAAGAATAATGAACCTAGATTACTTGATTAATATTACGATTCCGATGCTAAAAGGGGCTCAGATGACGGTGTTGTTATTTTTCATCGCCATTATCTTATCCATCCCTTTAGGCTTTGTGTTTACTTTGATGTCCCGAAGCACGATCAAACCCATCGCATGGTTTGCCAACTTTTATATTTATATCGTGCGCGGGACGCCACTATTACTCCAGCTTTTGTTTGTCTGCTTTGGTTTGCCGATCCTTCCTGTGGTGGGTGAATATTTGGTTTTAGACCGCTTTGTAGCGGCATGCTTGGCCTTTGTTCTTAATTATGCGGCTTATTTTGCCGAGATCTTCAGGGGCGGTCTCTTAGCGATTGATAAGGGCCAGTACGAAGCCGCACAGGTTTTGGGACTCTCACGCTGGCAAACAACAAGAAAAATTATTGTACCCCAGATGTTTCGCGTGGCGCTTCCTTCGGTATCGAATGAATCGATTACGCTCGTAAAAGATACGGCTTTACTCTATGCCGTGGCCGTTCCAGAACTGCTGCACTTTGCCCAAACCGCGGTCAATCGCGATTTCACCATCACTCCTTTTTTCATAGCTGGAGTCATTTATTTACTGATGACGCTCGTGTTGACCTGGTTCTTTAAACAGCTTGAAAAAAAGTTCAAATTTGAATAGGGGAGATTGGCCATGATTCAAGTTTCCAATTTAAAAAAGTCCTTTGGAAATATAGATGTGTTGAAAAGTGTGACCTTCGAGGTGAACAAAAGTCAAGTGGTAGCCGTTATTGGTCCATCTGGCTCAGGCAAGAGTACGATGCTTCGAAGTCTTGTCCAGCTTGAAGAGATTGACGGAGGGAGCATTTGTGTGGAGGGTCAATACCTTGTCCAAGATGGAACCTATGCAACCCCACAGGAGATCAAGAACATCACCTCCAAAATGGGAATGGTGTTTCAGCATTTCAATCTTTTTCCCCATCTTACGGTCAAAGAAAATTTGGAATTGGCTCCGAGTTTGGTGAAAAAGGAATCAGGTGAGGTAGTGGCAAGAAAAAGCAAGGAACTCCTTGCCAAGGTAGGGTTGTTAGATAAAGCCGATGCGTACCCGGCTAGGCTATCCGGCGGACAAAAGCAACGCGTGGCGATCGCCAGGGCTTTAATGATGAATCCCGATATTATGCTGTTTGATGAACCGACCTCCGCGCTCGATCCGGAACTCACAGGTGAAGTGCTGCAGGTCATCAAACAGCTGGCTGAGGAACAGATGACCATGATCGTGGTCACGCATGAAATGGGCTTTGCCAAGGAAGTTGCGGATCTCATCTTGTTCATGGACCAAGGGGAAATCATGGAGGCTGGAACGCCGGAGCAGCTGTTCAATCATCCGAAATCCGAGCGGACGAAAGCTTTTTTGAATCATGTTTTGAAGTAAAAGAGGGTGATCCCTATCTGGCGGTTTTACCGACCTTAGGGAGACCCTTTTTTTGCGTTCACGAGTGGATATCCATCAATCCTCCGGATATATCCCTCAAATGGAGGATTATATCCATCAAGTTCATCCATATATCCCTCCATTTTCGGAGCATTCCAACTATTTTAGTCTTTGGACGGTCAAGTGTTGCAAACCTAACCAGAATGCTCAGTAGGATCACCCGCTAAGCATTTAAAGTAGCTTTACGCTCAGCCCCCAGACGCTTCTCCTTGATAGAACTCACTCCAATCAAGCCAATCAGGGAGAAGATTACTGGAGTGATGAAACTGTAGAAGTAACCATCGCCCATAGTCCCCAGAGCAACCTGGAAACGATCTAAAATATAGCCAAAAATGCTTGGCAGCAATACCGCACTCAAAAATCCGCCTGTATTCGCAAATCCAGAGACGATACCCGATTCTTTTATAGGGAAAGATTGACGAACGAGAGCAAAAGTTAAGGCACTTGCTCCATAACCGAAGCCAATGATAAAAAAAAGCACCACGAGCATGTAGAAGGGCGGATGCCCATGAAATAAAAGAAAGGAGGACCAACTCAATAAAATCGTGATATGAACGACAATATACGGCCGTTTAATCGTTTCTAACTTGCTTGAAATCCAGCTTGTTAGGGGAGCACCAATAAGGGCTCCGATCAAACCGATCATGATAAGCTGACTGGCGTCTGAACGTGTCATTCCATACATACCCATTCCATACGGAACTGCCCATGAGCTGATAAATCCAACATACGCACCGACCACGCCAAAGTGACAAAAGAATAAAGACCAAGCCTGCTGATCCGAAAATATTCTTCGTAGCAAAACCAACGTTCCTTCAAGTTTCAGTTCACTTCTTACCGGTTCCGATTGGTTAGGGAACATTTGGTTTGGTTTTTTTAAGAGGACAAAATAAAGGAGAACCCCACATAGACATAATAGAACTCCCGCTGAAAGAAAGGCTGCCCTCCAACCTAGTAAGACGATCCAGGCGGAGAAAGGGACTGTCGCTAAGAGGAATCCGAGACTTCCCGTCATTCCTGCCAGACCAATTAAGCGAACAAATTCCTTTGCATTAAACCAATGGCTTAATATTAACACCATATTGACCCAGATGGTCGCATCTCCTGTTCCCGTTAGGATTCTACCAAAAAACAGGACAAACTCATGCGTTCCCAGACTATAAATGATGGTACCTAAACCAGTAAGTACGGCTCCAATAATGAGAAAAAAGTTGGGGCCAAAATGATCGGCTAGAATCCCCATTGGAATTTGTAAACCAGTATAAACAAAAAATTGTATACTTGTCAGCAGCCCAATCGTGGATGCAGTTACGTGAAAATCACTCATGATTTGATCGGTAATTAGTCCCGGAGCCGTTCGTTGGCTCGCCATGAATAAATAAGTCAACATAACCGAAGCAAATACTACCCATCTAAAGCTGCTCGTTTGTTTATCCAATGATTTCTACCCCTGTAGTTTTTTCTCTTAGTAATGTATATGGCTTTCCTGTACCGGTAGAAATCAATTTTGTGAGGACATCCCCATAGGTTGTAAGAATCAAGTTACCTTCTATAATTAAAAATAACAACGTTTTCTAACTATATGAATATCTTAACAATGTAATATTATATCCGAATGATCTTGAAAGCATTGATGCTGCCTCCATTTTGTTATATAGTAATTTTACAATCATGTAATGAAGTACGTTAAAAAATAAAAACGTTATTAGTGCGTAAAGGGAGAGAGGGAGTTATGAATAGATACGCCATTTGTTTTATCAAGCCCACGCTAAATCTGTTTTCGAGCCAGCGTGAAATTGTGGGTTTGCTTGATTCGGATCCTCGACGTTTTGAAGTGGTCCGAAACGAATACCCCGTTTCTACCCAGTCGTGATTAAGGGATGCCCTACACTAAGATCAATACCTTTTTAGAATCCAGGATAGCTATGTTCGTACCCGGAAGTTTAGTCATCGGGGTCCTCTTATCCGACTTTGCAATGAATTACGCTTATATTGTCCCGTGGATTTTTGCCATGATCACCTTTGCCGGGAGCCTGAATTTAAATTTGAGCAATTTCTGGAAAGCCATGGCCAGACCCATCCCTGTTCTAGTCTGTATCTTATTTCTGCATCTTCTTATGCCTGCAATTGCCTATGGATTAGGAAGCTGGATTTTCCAAGGGGATTCCTATACCATTACGGGCTATATTCTCGCTTTTCTTATCCCAACCGGTATTGCTAGCTTCATCTGGGTTTCCATGTATAAGGGGAATATCGGGCTGACGTTATCCATCATCTTGATCGATACCTTGCTCGCACCCCTCCTCATTCCGATGATCCTCAAACTGATCGTTGGAGCAGAAGTAGAGATGAATGTGTGGGATATTATGAGAGGGCTTTTTTGGATGATTGTTGTTCCATCTATAGCCGGGATGATTCTCAAGGAGTGGAGAGGGAATGAGATCAAAGAGAGGTTCGGCACTCACTTGTCCATCCTCTCTAAAGCGGGTCTCGCAATCGTGGTCTTCATAAATGGATCTGTGGTTGGCCCCCATTTAAAAAATATGAACCTGAAGATTATCTTGGTTATTGGGTTGTGCCTCTTAACGGCTTGCCTTGGTTTCGCATTAGCATGGCTTATTGCCCGTTTGCTAGGTTGGGATAAGGAAACGACCATTGCAGTCACGTACAATTGCGGCATGCGAAATAACAGCGCAGGGGCTGTACTCGCCATTGCTTATTTCCCACCTGCGGTTTCTCTGCCGGTGGTAACGGTAATTTTATTTCAACAGATTCTTGCAGCCCTCTTTGGCAAATGGCTGGAATTTTACTACAAGAGGAATGAAGTTCCTATGCCCACTGTCGATAGAAAGGTATCTGGCGGGTGAGGTGCGGCATGGTCGGCGTAGGCAGAAACTTTTAAAGGAGCATCCAACGAGGATGCTCCTTTTTGTCATGACTTGGGATTAGAAAAAAGTAGTGGGAAAAACTTCGCTTTATCGATTGAAAAGATTGTGAATTTTACGTATTGACAACGCTTTCGAAGTGCCATATTATAGGTTTATGGTTAAGATTTGTAAAACATGGTTTTATATTATAAAACAAATATGATATAAAGATTTACATAATCGGAATCTACAATTTACTTATCGGTCACATTCAAAACTTAGTACTATAATATAAAACATTATAACAAGGAATAGACAGTTAAATTACTAGATTTAACTTTCTATATATAAAAACAAAAATAACGGGAGGGTCACGATGAACAAGGTAAAAGGAATTTCATTGTTTTCAAGTGTGATTCTAGCAACTTCTCTACTTCTAAGCGGGTGCGGAAGCAGCAGTCAGCAGCCGGCAACGGGAGGTGCGCCTGAAGGGAGCAAGCCTGCATCAGAAGCGAAGGCCTATACGATAAAAGTAGCCAACTATTTCGCGACCGAGCATCCGCAGAATGTGGCCTTGCGCGAGAAGTTCAAGCCCTTAGTGGAAGAAAGGTCGGGCGGTACGCTGAAGGTAGAGATTTTTGATAATAGCAAGCTTGGCGCGGAAAAGGAATTCTATGACGGCGTCCGCAATGGAACCATTGAGATGGGGATCCCGGGGTTGATCATGCAGGCCGACATCGAAAAAATGGCAGTACCTGAATGGCCATTCCTGTTTAAGGATTATGAGCATGTGCAGAAGGTGTTGAATGGACCGATTGGACAAGAGCTGACGGAGGATTTGGAAAGCAAACATGGGGTGAAGCCTTTAGCTTGGAGTGCGAACGGTTTCAGAATGTTCTCGAGTAACAAGACGATTTCCAGTGCTGATGAGTTTAAGGGTCTTCGCCTAAGAATGCCGAATATCCCTAACTACATTAAATTAGGAGAATTGTTAGGTGCCAATGTGACGCCGATGCCTATTTCTGAAGTGTTTACAGCCTTGGAACAGAAAGTAGTAGATGGGCAGGACAACCCGATTGCAACGCTCAAGGCTTCCGGATGGTTTGAGGTACAGTCCGATGTGCTGGAATCGAAGCATATGTTCAGCCCGAACGTCTACATCATTAATAGCAAATTCTTCAATAATTTGACTCCTGAACAGCAGAAGGTGATCGAAGAAGCGGCGAAGGAGTCCGCAGCTCACGAATTTGAGTTGATGAAGCAAAGCTATGAAGCGGACAAGAAGTTCCTTGAAGAAAAGGGGATCAAGTTCACGACTCCTGATGCTTCCTTCGTTGCTGCTATGGAGGCGAAAGCGCAACCGCTATATGAAGATATCTATGCGAAGTATCCATGGGCAAAAGAAATGGTAGAGAAAATTAAAGCAGAAGCAAAGTAACCCAATCGCGGGGACCGCGTGGTCCCCGAAAGTCTGATCTTAAGGCAAGGAGGGAATCGATTGAAAGCTGTCTCTAAACTGCTCATAAACGTTCTGAATATGGCGATGGCCTTCTCGCTGGCCTCCATGGCGATTCTAGTATTCGGCAATGTGGTATTGCGCTATGCCTTTAACTCTGGAATCACATGGTCGGAAGAAATGTCGAGGTATTTGTTCGTGTATATGGTTTTTCTTGGGGCCATCGGAGCTCTGAAGGATAATCAGCACTTGGGTGTCGACATCATCGTCAAAAAACTTCCTCATACAGTAAAAAGAGTCATGTACATCATTAGCAGCCTGTTTATCCTATACGTCCTATATCTGGTCCTTGATGGAAGCTGGAAAATGACGCTTCTCAATATGAACAGCTCAGCGCCGGCAACAGGTCTTCCTTTATCCTTCGTCTATGGAATTGGAGTCTTTATGAGTGTGTGCATGGCACTGATTATCATCGTCAACATTATCCATGTGATCAGGGATCCGCATGCCATTGAACTGCTTTCGCAGAGCAAGGATTCGGATGAGATCGTTCCTGCCTCACATCCCCATCACATGAATAATATACCGCCAGTGGGAGGAGGGAAATAAGTGACACTTGTTATCTTTGTCGGATCATTAATCGGCGCCATGGCTATAGGGATCCCCATTGCCTTTTCCCTCTTATTAAGCGGCGTGGCTTTAATGGCCTATATGAATATTTTTGATAGTCAAATTGTGGCCCAGAATTTGATCAGCGGGGCGGACAACTTTCCGCTGATGGCCATCCCGTTCTTCATCCTTGCCGGGGAGCTGATGAATGCGGGAGGAATCTCGAAGCGGATTATTGATCTGGCTTTATCTCTGGTCGGACACATCCGTGGCGGATTAGGGTATGTGGCGATCATCGCAGCCATTCTATTTGCCGGCTTGTCCGGATCAGCCGTTGCCGATACCGCAGCTCTGGGCGCCATTCTCATTCCTATGATGGTAAAGGCAGGCTATAACCGCAACCGCTCTACCGGCTTGATTGCTGCTGGAGGGATTATTGCCCCTGTTATACCTCCAAGCATTCCGCTGATCATCTTTGGTGTAACCAGCGGTGTATCTATTACGAAGCTTTTTATGGCTGGAATCTTTCCTGGGTTCTTGATGGGTGCCGGATTGGCTCTTGCCTGGTGGTTTGTCGCACGCCGCGATAACGTGGAGGTATTCCCGAAAAAATCACTGAAAGAGAGATTGATCGCCATTAAGAATGCGGTTTGGGCGCTGCTCCTTCCTGTTATCATCGTGGGTGGTCTGCGCGGAGGGGTGTTCACCCCGACAGAAGCCGCGGTTGTCGCAGCTTTCTATGCTTTGCTCGTTGGGGTTGTCATTTATCGCGAGCTAAAGCTCAAAGACTTGTACCATATCTTAGTCGCAGCTGCGAAAACGACAAGTGTTGTGATGTTTCTTGCCGCGGCGGCGATGGTGTCGGCCTGGTTAATTACGGTAGCGAATATTCCTAGCGTATTGACCGAAGTGCTGGCGCCGCTAATGGACCGTCAGCTCTTGCTGCTGATGATGATCATGCTGCTCATTCTTATCATTGGAATGGCGATGGATTTAACTCCTACCATTCTGATTCTTACCCCTGTATTGATGCCGATCGTTGTCAAGGCAGGAATTGATCCGGTCTATTTCGGAATCCTTTTTGTATTAAATTGCTGTATTGGATTACTGACTCCACCTGTTGGAACTGTATTGAATGTAGCCTGCGGTGTCGGGAAGATCGGCATGGAAGATATTATAAAGGGCATCTGGCCGTTTCTCTTGGTTCATGTGATTGTCCTCATCCTCTTGGTTCTGTTCCCGCAGCTCGTTCTCGTTCCGCTCAAGTGGTTGACGTAAGTATAGGAGGTATCAAACGATGAGTAAGTTTAAGGTTGTGGTCAGCGATTGGGAATACGCTGACTTGCGGTTTGAAGAACAGGTGCTCGATCATCCGGATATCGAGCTGGTTCCGGCACAGTGCCGTACGGAAGAAGAAATGATAGAAGCCTGCAGAGATGCGGATGCCATCATTAATCAATATGCTCCCATCAGCAGGAAGGTCATTGAAGCGCTTGACAAATGCAAGGTCATCACTCGATACGGGGTAGGGGTCAATACCGTTGACCTGGAATCCGCGACGGAAAAAGGGATCTGTGTAGCTAACGTACCGGACTATTGCAGGGATGAAGTAGCTGATCATGCCTTAGCGCTGCTGCTAGGTTGGACGCGCAAGGTCGTGGTTGCCAACCATCATGTTAAGAACAAGCTTTGGGATTATAAGGTCGCTCAACCTATTCATCGAATGAGGGGGAAGGTCTTGGGGCTAATAGGGTTCGGCATGATCCCTCAATCCTTGGCAGAAAAGGTGAAACCCTTAGGCATTCAAGTTATTGCGCACGATCCTTATTTTCCGGCAGAAGCAGCACAAGACAATGGGGTCACCCTGGTTACGCTAGATGAGCTTTGCCAGCAATCTGATTTCATTTCGGTGCACGCTCCGCTCCTTCCTTCCACGAAGGGAATGATCGGACGTACTCAGTTCCGTCAGATGAAGAAGGAAGCCATCATTATCAATACGTCCCGAGGGCCTGTGATTGATGAGCAGGCGCTGATTGAAGCCTTATTGGAAAAGCAGATCTCCGGAGCCGCCTTGGATGTGGTGGAAATGGAACCGATTCCAGCCGATAGCCCGCTGCTTTCCATGGATCATGTGATCTTGACTCCGCATGTGGCATGGTATTCGGAAGAAGCGGCAGAAGAGATGCGCTCTAAGGCTGCCATGGGTGTGATGGACGTTTTGGTTCATGGTGAATATCCAAAGTATTTGGTTAACAAGCAAGTGAAGGATCAAGCTGAACTGAAGCCGTGTCAGCCTGATGAGCGATATGCTCCGCTTGTTAAATAAAGAGCAAATCAATTTTTAGGGGGAATGAATTTATGAAGAAGTGGGTTAATCGTTTATCAGCAGGTGTTTTGGTATCTTCCATGTTGGCTCTAAGCGCATGCGGAGGGGGAGGAAATCAAACCGCTCCTTCGTCATCGCAGCCTGAGGCTTCTAAGGAGCAAGCTGCAGATAGCAACATTAAAGAACGCACGATCAAAGCCGGTATCGGATTGAACGAAGACCATCCGCAAGGCCAAGGCTTGAAAAAGTTCGCTGAGCTGGTTGCAG
>JBEQAI010000006.1:0-25331 GCA_041640415.1 Ammoniphilus sp.
AGCCTTCAATTATTCTCCCATCTTGCCAATGTAGGAGACGCAAAGTCTTTGGTGATCCATCCTGCAAGTACAACCCACCAGCAGCTGGACGAAGAGAGCCAACGCAAAGCAGGAGTTACCCCTGATATGGTGAGAGTATCAATCGGATTGGAAACGGCAGATGATTTGATTTGGGATCTGGATCAAGCCTTACGGGCAAGTCAAAAGTAGTAATAAGAAGACAGGGATTGGACGAATACGTCTGGTTCCTGTCTTTTCTCTTTTATTAGATACGCCAGTAGCTTTCTTATGATTCAGACCTATTTCTAAAACTTGAAGCATAAAATGTAAATAAATTAGAAAAAAGGGGGAGATGGTTACGAGAGCTCTAGCTGATGTACTTAAACGGTTTGATTGCTGTTAAAATTCTTAAGGAGGACGACCTGTTGAGAGTAGTAGTACTCGGTGTTGGAGGCGTAGGTCAGGTTTGCGCGGCAGAGTTGGCAAAAAAATCTTATGTGAAAACACTTATTCTTGGAGATATTTCCATCGATTATGCAGAGGAATTCATCAGGAGGCTACGTTCGACCACGAAAACGGAGATTCTCGTTCATCGTGTAGACGCAAGCAAAGTTGAGAGTGTCGTTCAAGTGTCGCGCCAAGCAGACGTTCTGATTCATGCGGGTTTACCGGATTACAATATTCCCGTCATGAAGGCGTGCCTGGAAACAAGAACCCATTATATTGATATGGCCTCTAATGGTCCCAAGTGGCTGTTGGAGCAGCTGGACTGGGACCCGCGATTTAAGGAGAGGGGAATTCTAGGGATAATGGGAATAGGATGCGATCCCGGATTTTCCAATATCGCTGCCCGATATGCCGTAGATCAAATGGATAGCGTACAATCCATCATGATCCGAGACGGTGATAATTCGATGGTCGATTATGATGGGTTTTGTGCTTATTTCAGTCCTCAAACCGCGATCAAAGAGTGTCTTGCCAAACCAAACTACTGGACCGCGGATCAGGGAGAGCAATTTTTTCCGGATCCCTTCTTTAATAAAGAGGAGTTTGAATTTCCCGAGCCGATTGGCTGGCTGGATTGTTATAATGTAGAGCATGAAGAAGTAACTACACTTGGAGAAACGATCGGGAAGCAGAAGGGATGCCAATATATTGATTTTAAGTACGCCCTGCATCCCGATTTTGTCAATACACTGAAGGTTCTAGCTTACCTTGGACTAGATAGCGATGAAATGATCGAGGTGAATGGAGTAAGCGTGATCCCCAGGGATGTCGTGGTTACGACGATGCCGAAACCGGCTGACTTAGCAGGAAAGATCCATGGATATTCCTGCGTGGGTGCGCTCGTGAAGGGAATTCAAGGGGATCGAAGTAAAGAACTATACGTATATACTTTAGCTAATCATGATGAAGTCTATAAAAAAACAGGATTCCAGGCTACCGTTTGGCAGACGGGCGTTCCACCCGTAGCTGCCGTAGAACTCATAGCGACCGATGTACTAAAGGGGAAGCATGGATGTATTCCTCCTGAACTGATTGATCCGATCCCTTTCTTAACGATCTTAAAGTCCATGGGCATGGAATGGCACGTTATCGAAAAAACTGGACCTATCACGAAGCGGAATACCGCTTGAAAGAAGGAAATTACTCAAATTACAAGGTGATTTGATTATTATAGATAACAAAAGAGAGGATGTTTATCAAGGGTCTGCTCTTGATAAACATCCTCTGCTATTAATTTAGCCTACATGGTACGTTTCGAGTCGCTTCCGCCGCGTCTCGATAAAGGGGCTGACGTAAGGACCAAAGGAATATTTGTCTTCAATATAGATCTGGTGCCAAAGCATGAACACCAGGATTGTCCAGAGCTTTCTTCCATAATCGGCTTTACCTTCCTTATGCTCATCTAGCATATAAAGGACAAAGGCCTTATTGATGAATTCGTCTACATTGGCATCATAGATAAGCTCTTTGGCCCACTGATAAAAGTCGTTTCTTAGCCAATGTCTCGTCGGAACAGGAAACCCGAGCTTTTTCCTGGATTTGATCTGTGGCGGGAGAATATCCTTCATCGCTTCGCGCAAGACATGCTTAGTGGTACCATTGGCTATCTTGTATTGCGTAGGGATGCGGGCCGCAAACTCAAAGACCTTAGGATCGACAAAAGGAACGCGAAGCTCCAAGGAATTGGCCATCGTCATCTTATCTGCCTTCATGAGAATATTGCCGCGCAACCAAGTGTGTATATCCAGATACTGCATTTTCGTGACGTCATCATAGTGTTTGGCGTTCTTATAAATAGCGGATGTTAAATCTTGTGCTGTGACATAAAGAGGATCTGAAGTCAGATTTTTCATCGTCACTTTTTCCTTGAGCTCCTCAGAGAAAATCAACGCATTTCCAAAAAATCGTTCCTCTACGGACTTCGATCCGCGAATCATAAAGCTCTTTCCTCGCGTCCCTTCTGGCAAGAGTTCCGCTGCGTGACGTAGGGAGGACTTAAGGAAGCCGGGCATATGAGAAAACATGCGTAAGGAGTGAGGCTCTCGGTAAATATTATATCCTCCAAAAAACTCATCTGCCCCTTCACCGGATAAGACGACCGTTACATGCTTGCTTGCAAGCTCAGCAACGAAATACAACGCGATAGCTGATGGGTCTGCTACGGGCTCGTCTTGATGCCAGATCAACCGAGGTAACTCTTCTAGATAGCGATCAGCGCTAATTTTTACTTCATGGTGATCCGTCTTCAAGAAGCGCGAAGTTTCCCTTGCAATGTCAAGCTCGCTGTAGCCTGGGATGTCGAAGCCAACGGTGAAGGTTTTGACTTCCTCGTATTGCTTAAGCAGAGCCACGATACTGCTAGAGTCAATTCCACTTGAGAGAAAAGCCCCGCGAGGAACATCGCTGACCCGATGCTTGTTGACGGAGTCGTTTAGGATCTCTCGAGTCCCTTCTACAAAATAAGAGAAAGGCTTGTCTTCCGGCTGAAATTGGACTTCCCAATAAGGCTGAATCTTGAATTCATCATCCTGAAGGGTAAAGAAATGTCCAGGAGGCAGCTTGTGAATGCCGTCGAACATGGTTTCAGGGTCCGGAACATATTGAAAGGTAAGGTAGTGATAGAAAGAAGTTGGGTTCACCTTTTTCTCTACGCCGCTTACCTGCAGGAGACTTTTGATTTCAGAGCCGAACGCGAAGCTTTGATCGGTTTGGGTCCAATAAAAGGGCTTAATGCCAAAATGGTCCCTTGCCCCAAAGAGGATATTTCTCTTCTTGTCCCATATGACAAATCCAAACATTCCCCGCAGATGCTTAGCGCAATCGAAACCTACCTCTTCATAGAGGTGGACAATCGTTTCCGTGTCCGACTCGGTTTTAAAGTGATGCCCTTTGTCTTTTAACCATTTTTGCAGTTCCAGGTAGTTGTAGATTTCTCCATTAAATGCAATCCAGATGTCTCCATCTTCGTTGCAGAGGGGCTGTTTTCCCCCTTCTAAATCAATAATGCTTAATCGGCGAAAGCCGAGGCCGATGTGACTATCTACATGAAAGCCCTGATCATCGGGACCCCTGTGAATGATGAGGTCTGTCATGGCTTTAAGATTTTGCTGCGAAAGAGGTTGTTTTCTTTTATTATAAAGAGCGACAAATCCGCACATAGCTAAGGCTCCTTTTTAGTCGAAATGGTTCAGAGTAAACTTTAACATTCTTTTTAGCTAGAATCAATCTTGTGGTACAATGTCGATAGCGTAAAAGGAGGGGAGTTCCATGCGGAAGTCTTGGGATGAGTATTTTCTCGATATAGCAGATGTGGTAGGGACCCGTTCGACGTGCAATAAACTTGCCGTAGGCTGTGTCATTGTTTTGGACAAGATGATTATATCGACCGGATACAATGGTTCTATTCATGGTCATGAGCACTGCACCGATGTTGGTTGTTTGCTCAATGAGGAAGGACGATGCATTCGTACGATCCATGCCGAACAAAATGCGATTATCCATGCGAAGCGGGATGAGATCAAAGGGGCAACGGCTTATATTACCCATGAACCTTGTGAGACCTGTTCAAAGCTTCTAAATCAAGCGGGAATCAAGCGGATTGTTTTCCGTCATCGGTATAAGAATGACCGAAATCGAGTGTTTCTTAATGATATAGAGATGGTTCATTTACCCCGCTCGACTTAACTTTTTTTTTGATGGGAAAAAACGTATAATGGAATGATACTATAAAAAAACAATGGAGGAACATAATTGATGGATTCGTTGATCATGACTATCATGCAAGGGGCAGCTCTGCTGGTTCGCTTGTATTACTTTGCGCTCATCGGACGCATCCTGCTATCTTGGTTGCCTCAATTGCAGGAAAATCGATTTGCTGAATTCCTATATAACATTACAGAGCCCTATTTAGCCGTATTTCGTCGTTTTATTCCTCCACTAGGGATGATTGACTTATCTCCGATTGTTGCCTTTTTTGTTTACAGCTGGATCTCGGATTTCTTGCTGCGCGGATTGCATACCGTGTTAAGATTTCTTCTTGGCGCATAGAAGCCTGCCTGTATCTTCAATCTGAAAGCTCCACTTTTCTAGGGGGCTTTTTTTGTTGTTCTAAACAAGATAAGATGATCCTAAAATGCAAAGGGGGCTAAAGTCCTTGCAGTCAAGACCTCTGTATTGGATCAGTCTACTCGTGGCTTTGGGCATGATTCTATCGCATCTCGCAGGACAAGGTGAGTACGGGTACTTGCTGGCAACTGTTGCCGGTGTGCTTGCCTGCTGCGGATATTCGCTCCTTGCCTTGGCAGGAAGGGAGTGGCTGATTGTCATCCTCTGCCTTCTATCAGGTTATTCTTACTATGCTTGGGTGGATAGAACCAATATCACCGTGTTGAAAGAGACGGAAGAAGAGGTGATCGTGTCTGGGGATATTGCCTCTCCTCCTCGCGTCGATGGAGACCTCGTAAGGTTTCAATTAGACCTTGCCAGCGCAGGAGGGCGTGTGGTGAGGGAGAAAGCGGAGGTTCGGATTATACTCCAGAGCCAAGAAGAGCAATTTCTCGCAAGGAAACTAAGTTTAGGGGACCACTTAACCTTTTCCGCTCGCGTAACCCCTCCCACTCTTCCTCGAAACCCAGGTACCCTCAATTACCGCCAATTCCTTTATTACAAGAAGATTCATTGGATCCTTCATTCTTCTGCTTGGTCTAAGCTGGAGGTGCGTCCTGCTTCGCCTTGGAGATTCGATGTTCGGTTACACCAGCTGCGAAACTTCTTTAGCGACTCCCTCGAACGAAGCTTTCCTGAAGATGCAGCAAGAGTGATGAAGGCTTTGCTCTTAGGCATCCGCTCAGACCTGCCGATTGCGATAACGGATGTCTACAGCAAGCTGGGGTTGATTCACTTGCTGGCCATATCCGGTCTGCACATGAGTATTATTTCAGGAGGGATTTTGGCATTTCTGCGGTTTGTTGGACTAACTAGAGAAACAACCATCCTAGCTACCATGGGTGTGATCCCCTTTTATATTGTATTGGCTGGGGCTTCGCCCTCCATTGTTCGTTCTGGGATTATGGCCATGGTTGTCCTGTGGGGCCTTTATCTTCATCGCCCGCGAGAAGGGTTAAATTTATGGGGTACGGCATTGCTTGTTATGCTGCTTATTGACCCATACTACATTTGGGACATCGGATTTCAACTATCTTTTCTTGTTACATGGGGGCTCATTCAATTCGTTCCTTTAATCACGCCTTGGTTTAGCAGATTTCCTTCGGTCATCTCTTCTCTATTAGCCGTATCTCTCACGGCCCAACTTGTTTCCTTTCCTCTCAGCATCTTTTACTTCCACCAGTACCACCTCCTATCATTAGCAGTCAATATTTTATTTGTTCCTTTATTTTCTTTGATTATCATTCCGCTTGGATTTGCCTTATTTGTTATGGGACTCATTCACCCTAGCTTGGTATGGCTTTGGACGGCAGGGATTGACCAGCTTCTACTCGGATTGGGTCCTATTCTGGAGAAAATTACGGCTTGGCCCGTTTTTCAATTGTACATCCCGTCACCGCCCTTGTGGTGGTTGGGACTATATTACATTGTTCTTTATAGCGGAATATGGATAATAAAGAGAAATAAGGGATTCTGGCTCCTGGCTTTAGGCCTAGTCATAATCACTCTTTTTATCTTTCAGCTGGATAAAAATAAGGTTGAGATAACCTTTTTGGATGTGGGGCAGGGTGATGCGATCGTAGTTCAAATGCCCCAAAATCTAGTCTATCTCATTGATGGCGGTGGCGTTCTAGCTTATGATAAAGAAGATTGGAAGAAACGGCAGAAAACCTTTGATCCGGGTAAAGACATTCTGCTCCCTTTTTTGAAATCGAAAGGAATCCAGAACATCGATAAGCTGATTATGACCCACGGGGATGTAGATCACATAGGTGGATTAGCTTCTATTGTGAGAGAAATGCCAGTTGGTCTAGCGCTTTTTAATGGCATAGCTCCCACAGGCAAGGAGGAAAAGGAGCTTTTCGAGCTTCTCAAGGAAAAAGGAGTCCCCATCTATCAAGGAAAGCGAGGAATGGAATGGTCGGAAGCATCGGATATAAAATGGAAGATCCTCCATCCTGGAATTCTTCAAGCTTCGGCCTCAGGAAATAATCAATCACTCGTACTGCAGCTTGAAGCCTATGGTTATAAAGTGATGTTCACCGGAGATGTGGAACGCGAGGGTGAGTTGGAGATCTTGGAAGAATACCCGCTCGCTCCCGTTCATGTGCTTAAGGTGGCTCACCATGGAAGCAGCACGTCGACGATCAAGGAATGGGTGGAGGCACTTCAACCGGCGTTCTCTATCATTTCAGCAGGGCAGAAGAATCGATATGGCCATCCCCATAAACAAACGATAGAAAACCTAAAAGCCGTTTCCAGCCGAATCTACCGAACAGATGAGCATGGGGCTGTGATACTTGAATTAAATCCAGGAAAAATTCGCATTTGGTCTTACCTGCAACTTTTGGAGAAGGACCAGCGTCAGAAAGATAACAGAGGGGGGAACACCAGTGACTGAAGCAGATCTGATCAGAGCTGCGCAAGCGGGCGATCGCGACGCCCTGATTCAACTCTTGAGAAATATAGAGAAGTCGGTATATAAAACGGCTTATTATATATTAAAAAATGAGCAGGATGCTATGGATGCTGCCCAAGAAGCATTGATTAAAGTGTATAACAAGATTGATACGTTCCAGGAAAAGGCCAAGTTTTCAACCTGGGTACAAAGGATCGTTACCAATATCTGCATTGATCACTGCCGTAAACGCAAAGAAACCATGTCGATAGATGAACATGAGCTGCCGCTACAAGATCAAACTGATGTCGAAGAGGAAGTGCAGATGACCTACATGGCAAAGGATATCCGAGAAGCCATTAACCTATTGCCGGAGCAGCACCGTACGGTTGTGGTCATGAGATATATTCAGGATTATTCTTATAATGAAATATCAGAAGCCTTGGAGCTTCCATTGAATACTGTTAAATCCCACTTGTTCAGAGCCAGACAACAACTACAAAAGCTTCTCCAGGAATATCAGAAAGGTGGTGTTCAGGTATGAGGTGCGAAGAGGTGGTGGATTTTATGCAGCGAAGCTTAGATCATGATTTATCGCCTGAGGAGCTTACTCTGATGGAGGAGCACCTATGCTCATGCAGCGAATGCCAAAAACTGTATGAAGACCTGATGGCTTTGCATCTGCAACTAGAGTCTCTTCCCGACGTAGAACCGCCGAAGAGTTTAGTTGATGCCATTCTGCCTGCATTACATGAACCGAAAGACAGTCTTCCAAGCCCATCCCCAGTTCAGGCTCGCAAGCTTAATTGGAAGTCTTGGTCTTATTGGATGAGTGGTGCTGCGGCGATTATCCTGCTTTTGTTGGCAGTACCGCAGCTAATGAAAGAACCGGAACTCAATATGGCAAGGGTGGAAGAGAAGGCAGACCAGAGCCTGATGAGATCAATGGATATCCCCGCAGAGCAGGAGAATCAAACGGAAATGTCGGTGAATCCAACAGAATCAGAATCTGTGAATGGAAATGACGCACAGCAGGGCATCGCTTCTTTGGCTGCTCCTGAGCCACAGGCCAAGCAGGACCCTAATCAGCCTCAGACCCACGAAACGGCTGACAAGGAACACCATGCGGTCGCGAGTAAAAAAGCAACTCAGCCGCCTGTAGAGGAGCAAGGGTTGCCTCAGAATACGGAGAATATGTCCATGATGGCTGCTCCGGAGACGATTCCAGAGGATACTGCTCGAGTGGAAGAAGGGCCCGCTATGAGTATGCTAGCCCAACAGCCTGAAGAAAAAAAGGAGCAGCCTGGAAGAGAATTGCTTTTCTCTCCAAACGGGACTCGGAGTGCCCATGTGGAAGGGCAGCAAGTAATTGTAGCGGACCTCCAAGGAAACGAAGTCTTCCGCAGCCATGAATGGAAGGGGACAGTCTACGTCTCTGTGGAATGGCTCGATGATCAAACTGTGCTTTACACCCTTTTCCCAGTCAATGGGGTTCAAGGGGAAGAAGGTGTGACCCAACCGGAAAAATGGACTATTGATCTAAAACAAGGACAGGAACAAAAGCGATAACTCCCGCGTATAGTATAGCAAGCCATTAAATTCTGCTTCCCGTCTGGCTGCTCAAGCCTAGGATGTAGCGGCCGGACGTTTACATATTCGGGAGAAAAGGCGAAACCGCAGTCCATCGAGGCTGCGGTTTTTGTGTTATAATAGTAGCTCAAAGGCAAGGCTATGAGGTGAAGGGATGGAATACCGAAGTGTGATGAAGGATATTCAGCAAGGGCAGATCAAACCCGTTTATTTGCTTTATGGAACAGAAACCTTTCTGATCGAGGAGTTTATATATTTTCTCAGAGATAAAGTGTTGGAAGAGCAATTTTTGGATTTTAATTTTAGTGTGCATGATTTGCAGGAGACCCCCATTCAGCAGGCGGTTATGGATGCCGAGACGCATCCGTTTATGGGTGATAAGAGAGTCGTGGTAGCTAAGAATGCTTCCTTCTTGACCGGCGCAAAATCAACAGGGAACACTGAGCATCACGTTGAAGCCCTGCAAACCTATATAGAGAATCCAATTGAAACCACCCTCTTGATCCTTACTGTATTGCAGGACAAGCTGGATGAAAGAAAGAAATTAGTTAAAACGCTAAAGGCAAACAAGGCGGATGTGCCTTTCATGCATCTGAAGGATCAAGAGCTATGGAGCTGGATGAGGAGAAGGGCACAGAAGCTGGGAGTTCAAATTGAAGATCAAGCAATCCAGACCTTAGATCGCATCGTGGGCAATGATCTCCGACGTTTGCAGCAGGAGCTGGATAAGATGTCTTCGTTTGTTGGTTCGGAAGGGCGAATAACAGAAGAGGTGGTTTATCAGCTTGCATCCCGTACTTTAGAACAAGATATCTTCGGCCTAATCGAAAAGGTTTCGCGGCTTGAGATGGAACAAGCTCTAAGAATTTACTATGACCTACTAAAAAATAAGGAAGAACCGTTAACAGTCCTTAGTTTATTAGCCCGACAATTTCGGTTAATTCTTCAGGTTAAGATCATGAGTGCAAAAGGATATTCTCAGCAGCAAATCGCTTCGGCTCTAGGCATGCATCCCTATCCCGTAAAGCTAGCGGCTGAAAAGTCGCAACGGTTTAAGGAATCGGCCTTGCGAAAAATATTAGCTTATTTGGCCGAAGAGGATTATCGGATCAAATCAGGGAAAATGGATAAGGTGCTTTCCCTTGAGCTCTTTTTCATGAGACTCAAGGATATGATACAAGACTAAAAAAAACTCCTATCGAAGTAAATTCAAAGAAGCCAGACCGCTTTTAGAGGAAGTTTTCCTCCTCAGGGAACAACGATTGCTTCTGAACAGGATGATAATCGGCGTAGTCCAGAAGCAATAGCGGTTGTATGCAGAATAAGGAAGAGAACACAAAGAAGTTTACTTTCTTATTCTGTAAAATAAAAAAAAGAGTGTTCTTGTACATGTACAAGAACACTCTTTTTTATGTGGTAAGTGATTAAGCAGTAACGCCGTTCACTTTTTGAGCCAAGCGAGACTTTCTGCGAGAAGCTTCATTCTTATGAATAAGACCTTTAGTCACAGCCTTGTCAAGCTTCTTAGCTGCAAATTTATAAGCTACTTGAGCTGCAGCCACGTCGTTAGTAGCAACCGCTACTTCTACCCCTTTCAACGCAGTGCGAAGGGCAGACTTTTGTGCTGCACGCTGAAGACGTCTTTTTTCATTCGTCTTGGTACGCTTAATTTGAGATTTAATATTTGGCATCAGATTCACCTCCTTGGTGCATCCATAAATAACATTCGCTGAAGTTAGCAACAGAAAATATTCTATCATGCCGAAAATAGAAATGCAATAACGGAGTTGTATAAAAGTAAGGTGAAATTAGCATTATAAATATAGAATAGTTGTGAAAAAATGGAAGATAAGGAGCTGCAGAATCATGTCACAAGAAAATACGGATCGTGATCTCGATCTCAGCCAGTATGCTATACGGACAGATCTTGCTCTTGAAGCACATCAATTAACCACAGAAAGAACAGGAGTTCCTTATATTCCTGGTGTAGAGATGATTACCAAGGAAGAGCAAGGGATTCGAATTACTAGAGTTCACGTGCAGGATCAGCAAGGGGCCCAATCCATTGGAAAAATGCCGGGGCATTACTTAACCCTTGAGGCTACAGGGTTACGCAGAAAGGATACGGAGCTGCAGAATAAAGTGGCGACTCAATTGGCCCAAGCTTTTAGCCAGTTTCTAGCCGATCTTGGCATTGGTAAAGAAGCCAAGGCCCTTGTGGTCGGATTGGGGAACTGGAATGTAACGCCGGATGCCCTTGGTCCGATTGTTGTGGAAAACCTTCTCGTGACCCGTCATTTGTTTGAGCTGATGCCAGAGCATGTGGATGAAGGCTATCGGGCGGTTAGTGCCCTTTCACCTGGCGTACTTGGGATTACAGGCATCGAAACAAGCGAAATTGTGTACGGAGTCGTGGAGAGAACCAAGCCGGATTTTGTTATTGCAGTCGATGCTCTTGCGTCTCGATCGATCGAAAGAGTCAACAGTACGATTCAAATTTCCGATACCGGGATTAATCCGGGGTCAGGAGTTGGAAACAAGCGGCGTCCTCTTACTCGTGAAACATTAGGCGTTCCTGTTATCGCCATTGGCGTTCCAACTGTCGTCGATGCGGTCTCCATTGCCAGCGATACCATAGATTACGTTCTTTCCCACATGGGCAGACAGATGCGTGAAAGTGCCAATCCCGCCCCTGCCAGCCGTCTTACTCCTGCTGGCTTTAACTTGCCGGGTAAGCCGAAGCCATTCGCAGAAGAAGACCGACCTTCAGAGGAAGGGAAAAAGGTGATTATGGGTCTAGTAGGGACCTTGCCGGAACAGGAAAAGCGAGAGCTGATTCGCGAAGTGCTACAGCCTCTCGGACACAATTTAATTGTTACGCCAAAAGAAGTGGATGAATTTGTGGAAGACATGGCCAATATAATTGCTAACGGGTTAAATGCGGCTCTGCATGACATTATCGATATGAACAATGTTTCAGCCTATACGCATTGATAGTTAAAGGAGTGATGTTTCTAATGAAATGGAGAATCCAATTCATCGTTCTCGTCATGTTCATGTCTTGCTTCGTCATTGGGGGGATTCATTTAGCGGAAAAAGGAATCCATCGCGTAGAGGGCTTGGACAATGAGCCTAAGCAATCTTTTGACATTACTCGCGCAGAACATGGGAAGCTCGAGATGACGGTGTTGGGCAGGCAATATTCATTAGAGCAAGACATCATTCCTGAGCGATCAAGTCCGCCGCCTTTATCTGAAGGGCCAAAGGAAAATTGGGCGAGTAAGATTGGAAACGAAGTTGGGACTTGGATGACCTTTGTTTCTCAAAAACTAATGGGGTGGCTTCTAGGCTAAAGGATGAAATCCATGAAAGGCATTGCTTCCAGTACCCTCCCCTGTTATAATCAAACTTAGTGCATTTTTTGGCCTCAGGGAGGTATTTGCTAAACATGGACAGACGTGAAAGACAAAAAAAAATACGCAACTTTTCTATAATTGCTCATATTGATCATGGGAAATCTACCCTTGCTGATCGTTTGCTGGAGTTTACTGGAACTTTGAGCGATAGGGAAAAAGAAGACCAGTTTCTAGACTCTATGGATCTAGAAAGAGAACGGGGCATTACGATTAAGCTGAACGCTGTTCGCTTAAAGTACAAAGCTAAAGATGGCGAGGAGTATATTCTTCACTTGATCGATACTCCAGGACATGTCGACTTTACCTACGAAGTTTCCCGAAGCCTTGCCGCTTGTGAAGGAGCTCTATTAGTAGTGGATGCTGCCCAGGGGATCGAAGCCCAAACGCTGGCAAACGTATACCTAGCGTTGGACAATAATCTAGAGATCTTGCCTGTCATTAATAAAATTGATTTACCTAGCGCAGAACCGGAACGAGTGAAAAGAGAAGTAGAAGACGTCATCGGTTTGGATGCAAGTGATGCTGTACTCGCCTCTGCGAAGGCTGGCATCGGGATCGAAGAGATCTTGGAACAAGTTGTACAGAAGGTCCCTGCTCCCCAAGGGGATCCAGATGAACCATTGCAAGCTCTGATCTTTGATTCTTACTACGATGCCTATCGGGGGGTTATCGCGAATGTTCGAGTAGTTAATGGGACCATTCGCAAGGGCATGAAAGTAAGAATGATGGCTACAAACAAGGTGTTCGAGGTTACAGAAGTAGGAACCTCTGCTCCGTTTCCCATGGCTGTAGATGAACTTACTGTTGGTGATGTTGGTTTTGTTGCTGCGAGCATTAAGTCGGTTGGCGACACTCGTGTGGGGGATACCATCACGAGCGCGGAGAAGCCAGCACAGGAACCTCTTCCAGGTTATCGAAAGATCAATCCTATGGTATTCTGCGGACTCTACCCTGTAGATACGTCAGAATACAATGACCTTCGTGAAGCATTGGAGAAACTTCAGCTCAATGATGCATCCTTACAGTTCGAACCGGAAACCTCTCAAGCCCTAGGCTTCGGATTTCGTTGCGGCTTCCTCGGCCTTCTTCATATGGAGATCATTCAGGAAAGAATCGAACGTGAGTTCAACATTACGTTGATTACCACTGCACCAAGTGTTATTTTTCATGTGACCAAGACAGATGGAGAGCAGCTTATCATTGACAACCCATCGAAGATGCCTGATGCCCAATTTATTGATTTTGTAGAAGAGCCTTTCGTAAAAGCGTCGATCATGGTGCCAAAGGATTTTGTTGGTGCCATTATGGAATTGTGTCAGGGCAAGCGCGGGGAATTCATGGATATGCAGTACATTGACGAAAACCGTGTACAGTTAACCTATGAAATGCCTTTGGCAGAAATCGTTTATGACTTTTTTGATCAGTTGAAATCCGGAACAAAAGGATACGCTTCTTTTGACTATGAACTAATCGGTTATCGCCAATCTAAGCTGGTGAAGATGGATATCATGCTGAACGCAGAAGTAGTTGATGCTTTATCCATTATTGTTCATAAGGATTCAGCATATGCCCGAGGCAAACTGCTTTGTGAAAAGCTGAAAGAATTGATCCCAAGGCAAATGTTTGAGGTGCCAATCCAAGCCGCTATCGGCAAAAAGATTGTAGCCCGCGAAACCATTAAAGCGATGAGGAAGAATGTATTGGCTAAATGTTATGGGGGAGACATTTCCCGTAAGAGAAAGCTATTGGAAAAGCAAAAAGAAGGAAAGAAGCGCATGAAGCAAGTGGGGAACGTGGAAGTTCCTCAGGAAGCCTTCATGGCCGTATTGCAGATGGATAAGAAGTAGGGTGAGGCAGGCTTTGGCATTTTTTGCCAAAGCCTTTTATCTATATATGAAGGGGAGGGGTTCGAATGCCCCATTCGGTTTATATTCATATTCCGTTTTGTACCAACAAATGTTATTATTGCGATTTTAATTCATATGTTACTGACAATCAGCAATTGATTTGGGATTATTTGTATGCTCTTGAAAAAGAGTTGGAGACGACTGTTCATAGCATCCCTGCAGAAACAATCAATACCATTTTTGTAGGAGGCGGTACGCCTACCTTTCTTTCACCTGATCAGATGGAATATTTTTTGCAGTCGGTAAATCATTGGCTCCCCAATCAGGAAGAAAATGTAGAATTTACCATGGAAGCGAATCCGGGCACGACAGACTTGGATAAACTAATCATAATGAGAAAAGGCGGCGTTAACCGTTTAAGCTATGGAGTTCAAGCCTTTGATGACGAACTTCTCAAGCGAATCGGGCGCATTCATGATTCTGCGCAGGTTCTGCGAAGTATTGAAAATGCGAGAAAAGCTGGATTCGATAATATTTCAATCGACTTGATCTTTGGCTTGCCAGGTCAAACCTGCGCTATTTTTCAACGAACTCTTGACCAAGCGTTTGCCCTAGGCTTGCAGCACTTCTCAGCTTACAGCCTAAAGGTGGAAGAAAATACGAAGTTCCATGTGTTGTATGAACGCAATCAGCTGATCTTGCCTCCTGAGGAAGAGGAAGTCGCCATGTATGAGCTCGTCAGAAAAGAGATGGCTAGACACGGCTATCGCCAATACGAGATTAGCAATTTTGCGAAGCCAGGATATGAGAGCCGCCATAACCAAACCTATTGGAAAAATGAAGAATACTATGGGGTTGGGGCAGGTGCTCATGGTTACGTTAAAGGCTCGCGTCATGTGAATGCCGGACCGGTCCAGCAATATATTCAGCTGGTTCAAGAAAGAGGGCTGCCCCGGGTCGAGGAGTTTGAGGTATCCTCTCGAGATGCGATGGAAGAATTCATGATAATGGGCCTGCGCCTAATAGATGGGATTTCTAAGAGCGACTTCTTCCAGCGCTATCAGTTGTCCCTGGAGCAGGTGTTCGGAAAAGAGATAGAAGAGCTCCTAGGGCTTGGGCTGCTTCAAGAGAAAGGCGATCGACTCATGCTGACGGAGAGGGGAATTCCTTTAGGTAATGAGGTTTTTCTTAGATTCCTGACCAGTTGACAAGGGTCTAGCCAATTTGGTATTTTTATTAAGAAGGTTTTAGCACTCAACTTAATGGAGTGCTAATAATAAGGAGGGATCAGGTTGTTATCGACGAGACAAATCCAAATCCTTCATGCCATTGTAGATAACTATATTCGCCATGCCGAGCCTGTCGGTTCACGGACCATTTCCAAGCGGGAGGATGTAGGGTATAGTTCAGCCACTATTCGCAATGAAATGGCTGATTTGGAAGAATTGGGATTTCTAGAGCAGCCTCACACATCAGCTGGTCGCATCCCTTCACAGAAGGGGTATCGCTATTATGTAGACCACTTAGTTCAACCATCTCAGCTTACGTTTGGCGACGTAACGAATATCCGAAAGCTGTTTGCTGACAAGTACTATGCTTTTGAACAGATCACCCAACAAACGGCGGCGATTCTATCCGGATTAACCAACTATACTTCTATTGTTTTAGGGCATGAGGTCATTGACGCTCGATTGAAGCATATCCAGATCATTCCCCTTACAACAGATACAGCTGTAGCTATCATTGTGACGAATTCGGGCAAGGTTCAAAACAAGACGATCCATGTCCCCGATGGTGTTCCTATTAATGAAATTGAAAAGTTAGTGAACTTCCTTAATAGCAAGCTAGTGGGAATACCTCTGCACGAGCTAAGAATGCAAATCCAGAGGGAACTCTCAACGGAGCTGCAGAAGCTGATGGAAAATTTCCAGGCAGCCATTCAGATTCTTGAAAATACCTTTACGCAAGAAGATATAGAAGAAAAGGTTGTCTTAAAAGGGACGACCAATATTATGATGCAGCCCGAGTTTCGGGATGTAGAGAAAGTGAAAGAAATACTCGATTTTCTAGAGAAGAATGAACAGTTGCTCAAACATTTTAGCCCTGTCCTACCCGGGATTCAGGTTCGAATCGGAACTGAAAACAGGGAAAATGCCATAAGCAATTGCAGCATTATTAGCGCAACGTATCATGTAGATGGGCAGCCTGTGGGCACGATTGGCATCTTGGGGCCTACCCGGATGGAATATGGAAAAGTTATCAGTATTGTAGATTTTCTAGCTAAAGATCTTTCCCGGGCCCTAGAGAAATTTTACAGTAACAAAGTGTAGCAATGGCTAAGGGCAGAAGATAAGGAGATCAAAGATGAAAGGTTCTCTTGATGCTGGGCAAAAAGCAGGGGACGAAAAGCTATCGACACTTATGAATAATGTTAATGCTGTTCGCGCTGTTTCCTCTGCCGTAGAAGGGACACTAGGGCCTAAAGGGCTAGACACCATGCTGGTGGATGAGAATGGTGATGTAATTATTACAAATGATGGGGTCACGATCCTTGAAAAAATGGAAGTGAAGCATCCTGCAGCTCGAATGCTGATCCACATTGCAACCGCCCAGCAAGAAAAAGTAGGGGATGGGACGACCACAGCGACGATCCTTGCCAGTGCATTAATTCAAGAGGGAGCAGCCCAGGTTCAGCGAGGGGTACCTGTTGCGCAAGTAATTGCGGGGATAAGAAGGGGAATTCAGTTTTCCTTGACTCGATTGCTGGAGCTTGCCTCTCCTATTCATGATTTGGAAGACTCTTATCTAAAAAGAGTAGCCTACATTGCGGCACGGGAATATGAAGATATCAGCGATCTTGTCATGAGGGGCTGTAAGCTAGCTGGCTATGATCAGCTAGTCGCCGAAAACTGGAGACTTTCAAATCTCATTCATCCCTACCCGGGTGAAGAAAACGAGGTGTTTGAAGGCGTTCTGCTAAGTCGGATGCCGATCTCTAAACAAATGCCTTCCACCCTTTCATCACCGCTGATCCTTATCCTTGAAGATGGACTGGCGCCTGAAGAAATTGATGAGGAAGCATTGGGTACTGAAACCGGATTTCAGCGTTTTCTTGATTACAAAGAAACGTTTAAATATAATCTACAAAAGATAGCTGAAGCTGGCGTAACTCTTATTGTTTGTCAACGCACCTGCGATCCCTATGCCGAAGAATTCTGTGCGGATAAGGGGATTATAGTGCTACATAGAGTCTCCAAAGACGAACTGGATCGTTTAGCAGGGCACGTAGGTGCGAAGTCGATTAAAAGAACGGGATTAAACAAACCAATCTCAGAACTGGCTGATGTTCTTGGTCGGGCAGCGTCCATGCATGCTGACAGCCGAACAAAGAGAGTTCGGATTGAGAAAGGACAGGGGAAGCCCACGGCCACCATCTTGGTTGGTGCTTCAACAGCTGAGGTGGTCGGAGAAAGAGGCAGGATTGCGAAAGATGCGGCTTCTTCTGTTCAAGCTGCTGTAAGAGGTGGAATCGTGGCAGGGGGCGGCTGCACAGAACTAGCTGTTTCTCGCGAGCTAGAACAGTGGCGGGCGAACTTGCAAGGCTTAGAAGGCTATGGAGTGGAGGCAGTCGTTGCTGCCCTTCAGAAGCCTATTCTTCAAATGGTCATCAATGCTGGTTTTAACCCGCTAGAAAAGATCGAAGAAGTGAGAGCTGCCCAGATCGCAGCCTCTTCTCCTGCCATGGGGTTGGATTTTTCTACGGGAAGCGTTCAGGATCTGTTTGAGAAAGGCATTGTTGACCCCGTCTTAGTTAAATACTATGCCCTTAAGGCCGCTGGTGAGGTGGCGGAGAGCATTTTGCGAATTCATACCGTGATTCGGATGAAGTCACATGCCGATTCAGAGGAATAGGAGTTGATTTTCAATGGAAGAGAGAAATGGAGCAGAGCAAGAAATACTGGAGCAAGAGTCCAAGGAAGCGCAGCAAGCTGAAGAATTGAATCAGGAAGAAGCAACAATAGAGGCCGATCCCTTGTTAGCCTTAAGGCAAGAAGTGGAGGAAAATTACAATCGCTACTTGCGAGTACAAGCGGACTTTGACAACTTCCGCAAAAGAACACGCAAAGAAAAAGAGGAGCTGCTAAAATACGCTTCTTTGCCTATTATTGAGTCCCTTCTCCCTGCGCTTGATAACCTAGAACGAGCTTTGACCGCTGGACAAAACGCTGAACACTCAGACTCTCTGGTTAAGGGAGTAGAAATGGTCTTTCGCCAGATCCAGCAAGTTCTCGAACAAGAAGGATTGCAAGCCATTGAGGCGGAAGGCAAGCCATTTGATCCCCAATACCATCAAGCCGTTATGCAAGAGGAAAGTGCCGATCATGAAGCTGGCATCGTAATCCAAGAGCTGCAAAAGGGCTATATTCTTAAAGATCGAGTGGTTCGCCCTTCCATGGTGAAGGTCAGCTCGTAGTTTGCAAACCAAAAAGTACATTGAAACCCAGGAGGGAGTTTAACCATGAGTAAAGTAATCGGTATCGATTTAGGAACAACCAATTCATGTGTGGCAGTTATGGAAGGTGGAGAGCCCGTCGTTATCCCTAACGCTGAAGGGAATCGCACTACCCCGTCTGTCGTATCGTTCAAAAATGGCGAGCGTATTGTCGGCGAAACAGCTAAACGCCAAGCGATTACCAATCCAGACACCATCATCTCCATTAAGAGATACATGGGAACAAATCACAAGGTGGAAGCCGAAGGAAAGAACTTCACTCCGCAAGAAATCTCCGCGATCATTCTCCAGAAGCTTAAAGCGGATGCGGAAGCTTACTTAGGAGAAAAGGTTACCCAAGCCGTAATTACAGTACCCGCTTACTTCAATGACAGCCAACGTCAAGCAACAAAGGATGCTGGGAAGATTGCAGGCTTAGAAGTATTGCGTATTGTCAATGAGCCAACGGCTGCTGCCCTGGCTTATGGCTTAGAGAAATCGGATGACCAAACAATCCTTGTGTATGACTTAGGTGGCGGTACCTTCGACGTATCTATTTTGGAACTATCTGAAGGCTTCTTTGAAGTAAAAGCGACCTCTGGCGATAATAAGCTGGGCGGGGACGACTTCGACCAAGTGATCATTGACTATCTGGTTGCAGAATTCAAGAAGGAAAACGGAATAGACTTAGCCAACGACAAAATGGCGGTTCAGCGTCTGAAGGATGCTGCAGAAAAAGCAAAGAAGGATTTATCCGGTGTTCTTACAACTACGATTTCTCTTCCTTTCATCACAGCTGATGCAACAGGTCCTAAGCACTTGGAAGTTACCTTAAGCCGTGCGAAGTTTGAAGAGCTATCCGCTCATCTAGTCGAAAGAACCATGGGCCCAACTCGCCAAGCGCTTCAAGATGCTGGTTTGCAACCAGGGCAAATTGATAAGATCCTTCTTGTTGGGGGTTCAACTCGTATCCCGGCTGTACAAGAAGCTATTCGCAAATATACTGGAAAAGAACCGCATAAAGGTGTTAACCCGGATGAAGTCGTCGCTTTGGGTGCCGCTGTTCAAGCAGGAGTACTTACTGGGGATGTAAAAGATGTGGTATTGCTAGACGTTACTCCTCTATCTCTTGGCATTGAAACCCTAGGTGGAGTGATGACCAAGCTAATCGATCGCAACACCACGATTCCAACCAGCAAGTCTCAGGTTTTCTCTACAGCGGCCGATAGCCAGACCTCTGTAGAAATCCATGTATTACAAGGGGAACGTTCCATGGCAGCTGATAATAAAACGCTAGGACGATTCCAATTGACTGAGATTCCTCCAGCACCACGCGGCGTTCCGCAAATCGAGGTTTCCTTCGATATCGACGCTAATGGTATTGTGAATGTTAAAGCGAAAGACTTGGGTACAGGCAAAGAACAAAAAATCACGATTACCGCTTCCTCTGGGTTGAGCGATGAGGAAATCGAGCGCATGGTAAAAGAAGCGGAAGCGAATGCCGACGCCGACCAACGCCGCAAAGAAGAAGTGGAAGTTCGCAATGAAGCAGATCAGTTAGTCTTTACTACAGAAAAGACCTTGAAGGATCTTGAAGGAAAAGTGGATGCTGAAGAAGTGGCAAAAGCGAACGATGCTAAGGAAAAAGTGAAAACCGCTCTTCAAGGAACGGATCTTGATGCGATCAAGGCGGCTAAAGAAGAACTTTCTCAAATTGTCCAGCAGCTATCTGTGAAATTGTATGAGCAAGCTGCTCAGGCAGCGCAAGCAGCGGGTCAAGACCCAGGAGCTGCAGGATCTGCAGAGAAAAAAGACAATGTAGTGGACGCAGATTATACAGTTGTTGAAGAAGATAAAAAGTAAGGGTTGCAATGAGTCAAAGTCAAGGCTATACTTGGCTTTGACTTTTTTCACGGATAAAATGTGAAAGGGAGTGAAGGATCATGAGTAAACGCGATTATTACGAAGTGCTCGGCTTAGGAAAAGGCGCATCCGACGATGAGATCAAAAAAGCCTATCGGAAGCTGGCTCGTCAGTATCATCCTGACGTGAATAAGGCTCCGGATGCAGAGGAGAAGTTCAAGGAAGTAAAAGAGGCCTATGATGTTTTAAGTGATCCTCAGAAGAGGTCCATCTATGACCAATATGGCCATGCGGGGATGGATCCTAACGCGGGCGGCTTTGGAGGTCAGGATTTTGGCGGCTTTGGCGACATTTTTGATATGTTCTTCGGCGGCGGCGGTGGACGAAGAAACCCTAACGCGCCTCGTCAAGGAGCGGACTTGCAATATACGCTGACCCTGCAATTTAAAGAAGCCGTTTTTGGGAAAGAATTGGATATAGAAATACCAAAGGACGAGGAATGCGGAAAGTGCCATGGTTCCGGCGCAGAGCCAGGAAGTAAGATTGAAACCTGCTCCACCTGCCGTGGTACAGGGCAGCAAGAGCAAGTGGCCAATACCCCGTTCGGAAGAGTGGTTAATCGAAGAACCTGTAGCGCGTGCGGCGGTAAAGGCAAAATGATTCAAGTGAAGTGTTCGGAGTGCCGCGGAGTTGGAACGGTGAAAAAGCGCCGGAAGATCCACTTGAACATTCCTGCTGGAGTAGATGAAGGAGCTCAGCTTCGCGTTCCGGGTGAAGGAGAGCCAGGAATAAACGGAGGACCTCCAGGAGATTTATATGTCGTGATTCGCGTAAGGGATCATGAGTTCTTTGAGCGCGATGGAGTAGATATCTACTGCAAGGTTCCAATTACCTTTGCCCAAGCGGCATTAGGGGATGAGATTGAAGTTCCCACATTGGATGGTAAAGTAAAGCTAAAGGTACCAGCCGGAACACAAACGGATACGTATTTCCGTCTCAGAGGAAAAGGGGTTCCGCATCTGCGCCGCGCGGGTCAAGGGGATCAGCATGTGCGCGTGGTCGTTGTTACGCCAACCAACCTAACGGAAAAACAAAAAGATCTTTTGCGAGAGTTTGGGGAGATTAGCGGTGTTAAGCCAACGGAAGAGGAAGCGTCGTTTTTTGACAAGATGAAGCGAGCGTTCCGCGGGGATTAGTTTAAGCAGTCAATTGGAGGGAGTTTGATTAAAAGATGAAATGGTCTGAAGTAAGTGTTCATACAACGCAAGAAGCAGTTGAAGCTGTATCCAACATCCTTCATGAAGCAGGAGCCAGCGGGGTCGTCATTGAAGATCCCGAGATTCTGCTGCGTGAGTGGGATGTATCTTATGGTGAAATTTACCAGCTCTCTCCAAGCGACTATCCCCAGGAAGGGGTTATTGTCAAAGCTTACTTGCCCATGAATGCCCATATTGCAGAAACGGTGGAAGAAATTAAACAGAAGGTTTTTTTATTGGAGACGTTTGATATTCCCATTGGGCGTGCAGAAATATCTTTAGCAGAGGTTCACGAAGAAGAGTGGGCAACGGCTTGGAAGAAATACTATAAGCCTGTTCAAATTTCTGAACGGATTACCATTACCCCTACCTGGGAAGAGTACGTGCCAAGGACAGACGATGAACTGGTCATTGAGCTTGACCCAGGCATGGCTTTTGGTACAGGAACACATCCTACTACAGTTTTATGTATTCGTGCTCTAGAGAAGTATCTAAAGCCCGGAGACCGGGTCATTGACGTGGGATGCGGTTCTGGCATCTTAAGCATAGCAGCATCCAAGCTTGGTGCGAGCTCGGTTTTGGCTATGGATTTGGATGAAATTGCTGTGAAATCCACCTTTCTCAACTCCGAATTAAACCTGGTGGAGGACAAAATAACTATTAAACAAAATAATCTGCTTGAGGGGATTAATCAGCCTGTTGAAATGATTGTTTCCAATATCCTAGCAGAAATCATTGTGCGTTTTACGGCTGATGCTTTTGCTTTATTGCCAATGGATGGTCTTTTCATTACTTCCGGTATCATTTCACAAAAGCAAGAGGACGTAAAAGACGCCTTAAGAAGTACAGGATTTGAGATTATTGAGGTTCAGGAGCTGGACGACTGGGTCTCGATCGTAGCTAAAAAAATGTAGATTGAGGGGCCATGCATGCAGAGGTACTTTGTACAACAGGAAAACGTGAATAGCAACAGCCAACAGATTGTGATTACTGGGGATGATGTAGGACACATCACGAAGGTCATGAGAACTTCTGTTGGAGACCATTTGATCTGTTGCGACGAAAACGGTGCTTGCTTCCTTTGTGAGGTGGAACAGCTCAATAAGGAACAAGTCCTTTGCAGAATGGTAGAGCCGCTAAAAGACAATCGCGAGTTACCAGTGAATGTGACCATAGCCCAGGGACTTCCTAAAGGAGATAAGATGGAGCTGGTTATACAAAAAGGAACGGAGCTCGGGGCTCATGCGTTTATCCCGTTTACCTCATCGAGGACGGTTGTTCAGTTAGACGCGAAAAAGGAACAAAAACGTCTGGAGAGATGGGGGAAAATAGCCAAGGAAGCGGCTGAACAGGCTCACCGTCAAAGTGTACCCGCCATTCGCTCGTTACTGTCATGGAAACAGCTATTAGCTGAAGGAAACAAGTACGATCTTGCCCTTATCGCATATGAGAATGAGCAAACGTCCACCTTGCACGCTGCACTTCACAATCTTCAGGTCGGTCAAAAGGTGTTGCTTGTCGTAGGCCCTGAAGGGGGCTTATCTGACACGGAGGTAAAAGAAGCGATGGAGGCAGGCTTTACTCCTGTGATGCTAGGAAGAAGAATTCTACGCACGGAAACTGCAGCCTTATATAGCCTTTCCTGTATTTCGTATTATTTTGAACAGTTGGGAGGTAGGTAAAATGCCTACTGTAGCCTTTCAGACGCTTGGATGTAAGGTTAACCATTATGAAACGGAAGCGATCTGGCAGATCTTCAAGCAAGGAGGCTATGATCAAGTTTCCTTTGAGGGCGATTCGGACGTGTATGTCATCAACACCTGTACGGTTACAAACACGGGAGATAAAAAAAGCCGCCAGGTTATTCGCCGTGCCGTCCGGCGCAATCCAGAAGGCATCGTTGTTGTTACAGGCTGCTATGCCCAAACCTCACCCGGAGAAGTAGCGAATATCCCAGGTGTCGATATTGTTCTTGGTACGCAAGGAAGGGAACAGCTGCTTGATTTGATTCAAGAATATCAAAGAAATCGAGAACCGATTAATGCAGTAAAAAATATCATGAAGACACGCCAGTTTGAGGAACTTGAGGTTCCAGATTTTTCGGATCGGACACGTGCATCCTTGAAGATCCAGGAGGGATGCAATAATTTCTGTACGTTCTGTATTATCCCATGGGCACGAGGACTCATGCGAAGCAGGGATCCGCAAAATGTGCTCGAACAAGCCCATAAGCTAGTGGCAGCCGGGTATAAAGAGATTGTTCTTACAGGAATCCATACAGGTGGCTATGGCGAGGATCTGGAAGACTATAATTTGGCTAAGCTGTTATGGGACTTAGACAAGGTGGAGGGCCTTCAACGGATCCGCATCAGCTCCATTGAAGCAAGCCAAATTACAGACAGTGTCATTGAAGTGCTTCAAAGTTCTGAAAAAATGTGCAGGCATTTGCATATTCCTCTTCAGGCAGGCGATGACCAGGTCCTAAGAAGGATGCGCAGAAAATATACGGTGGATGAGTACAAAAAGAAAATCGAACAAATTCGCCAAGCGATGCCAGGTGTAGCCATCACTACGGATGTTATTGTAGGTTTCCCGGGCGAAACGAGAGGGCTCTTTGAGAATGGCTTTGAATTTATAAAGGAAATTCAATTTGCGGAAATGCATGTGTTTCCTTACTCCAAGAGAACCGGAACTCCAGCAGCAAAGTTTGAGGATCAGATACCGGAAGAGATTAAAAATGAGCGGGTGCAGCGTTTAATTGAGCTGTCTAACCAGTTCTCTCTCCAATACGCCAAGCAATTTTTAGGGCAGGCCTTAGACATTATCCCTGAGAGTGCCTATACAGATGCATCGGGACAGCAAAACCTATTTTACGGTTATTCGGATAATTACCTAAAAATTATCTTCCAAGGGACCCCTGACTTGATTGGAAAAATGGTTCGAGTGCGACTCGACGAACCCGGTGTTGAGTTCTGTCGGGGAACTTTTATCAGGGAACTAGATCCAACAGCTGCAAGGTAAGACAAGAAGGATATCTGGTGATGGCAGATATCCTTTTTTGTTTTCTTCAAGAAACTTTTTTTCTTTGAGAATAAAGGGTAAAATAAGAGAAAGTTACCAGGGTAGAAAAGGGTGATGGACGTGAAAGAGATATCTGCCGGAGGCGTTGTTTATCGTAAGCAAGGAGAGCAGCTCGAACTGCTTATAATCGAAGATCGGTATATGAAGATCTCATTGCCTAAGGGCAAGCAAGAACCGGGAGAAACAATGGAAGAAACAGCCTTGCGCGAGGTAAAGGAAGAAACCGGGATAGATGGACGGATTATTGAACCCCTTGAAGTGATTTACTATCAATATTATCATCCCCAGCTGGGGCCCATTAATAAAGAGGTACATTACTTCTTAGTGGAGGCTATTTCGGGAGATCTCGTCCCGCAAATTGAGGAAATTAATAAAGTCAATTGGATGTCCCCTGAAGAAGCTTGGACGGTTCAGATGTCCATCGGGTACGAAAACAATCACTCGGTGATTGACAAAGCTTTTACATTACTAAAATTGCCAAAGGGGAAATAGCCATGATGTCGCTGAATCAGTACATAGATCATACCTTGCTAAAGCCTGAGGTAACCAAAGAGCAAATCCTAAAGCTATGCCAAGAGGCAAAAGAATACCAATTTGCTGCCGTTTGCGTCAACCCGATATGGGTTGCATTATGTAAAGAGCAGCTCACAGGTACCAAGGTGCAAGTGGCTACGGTTGTTGGGTTTCCGCTCGGGGCCAATACGCCTGAAGTTAAGG
>JBEQAI010000007.1:0-24462 GCA_041640415.1 Ammoniphilus sp.
GGTGGATTGGCAATAATGATTCGGCCTTCGATGTCCACCGTAATTACACCATCCACCATACTGCGGAGTACGCTTGATAACTGCTCCTTCTCTCTGGAGAGCGCATGAATGACATCATCTAGCTGTCGGGCCATGTGGTTAAAGGTGGAGGCCAAGTCTCCAATTTCGTCATTGCTTCTTATCGAAATTTCCGTCGTAAAGTCTCCCCTTGCAAAAGAGTCTGCCGCTTTTCTCATTTGTCGCAAAGGATTGGTAATTCTCGTCGATAAGAAGAAAGCAAAAATAGTTGTTAGAAAAATGGCTATTGCAGCAGCATATAAAATATATTTGGTCGTTTCTTTGGTTGTGTCAGCCAATTGATCTAGCTTCTGGTAAAGTATAACTGCCCCTGCTACTTGATTGTTGATATTCAGGGGTACCGCTACGGCTAGAATATCGGTCATTATCGTTTCATCCGTACCATCAACCTCAACGGGAAAACGATCCCGCACTAGCGATAACTCCCCTTGGAGAGCCTGCTTTAGTCGTTCATCTTCGATCAGCAGGGAATACGGCACATTCGTTAGATCCTTCTCAACGGCTGGATGTACATGCTCCAATCCAAGTAAAATCATACTGGTGTTAAAAGCCTCTACCAACTCTTTCGCTGCTTCTACATGCTCCACATCGGGATACTCCTCAATGATGGCAGCCATTTGCATAGACAGGTTTTTTAGGTTATCTGAATTCACCTGAAAATAATAACGATCCAAAAACTGAACCAACAAAAGGCTCAGAAGGGTGAGAACCACCGCAACCAAGCCTATAATTGTAATCCACAGTTTACCAACTACACTATTCCATACCACTATCTTGGCACCTCTAATTTATATCCTATTCCCCATACTGTCGTGATCATCGCAGCAGATTCTTCTGAGACGCGATTTAATTTTTCACGCAGGCGTTTGATGTGGGTATCCACCGTTCGCAAATCTCCGAAAAATTCATAATGCCAGACGTCCTTCAGTAAGTCCTCTCTCGAAAACACCTTATCAGGATTCTGAGCCAAATATAACAACAATTCATATTCCTTTGGAGTTAGGTTCACCTCTTCCCCATCAGCAAGGACTTTATGTGCATCATTGTCAATGGTCAAGTGAGGGAATACTAACACGTTGTGCGTGGATTGATCCGTCTTCAGAAAAGCCGTTGTTGAAGATCTTCTTAGCAAAGCTTTTACACGGAAGACCACCTCACGAGGGCTAAACGGCTTCACTACGTAATCATCCGTCCCAGCCTCAAAGCCTTGAATCCGATTGGCTTCCTCCCCTTTTGCCGTTAGCATCATCACAGGTGTGGCTTTTACCTCCCGCAGCTTCTGACACACTTCTAGTCCATCCATCCCTGGCATCATAAGATCCAATAAGATCAGTGAGTAGTCGTTCTGAATGGCCAGCTCAAGGGCCTTTTCGCCGTCAGCTGCTTCGTCAATTTGAAAGTTTTCTCTTTCCAAGTACATGCGAAGCAGCCTGCGGATCCTCTCCTCATCATCTACCACCAAAATCTTGTGAAGAACCTCGTTACCCATAAATACCCCCCCTTATCCCTATGCGTAAGAATGTAACCCTACAATAACAAGATTAACAAATACTAGCGTAATCATCACAACAATAAAGCCAATCACAGCCAGCCACGCTGATTTCTCCCCTAACCAGCCCTTAGACAGTCTCAAATGGAGATAAGCTGCATAGAATAGCCAAGTAATAAGAGCCCATACTTCCTTCGGGTCCCAACCCCAGAAGCGCCCCCACGCTTCCGCTGCCCATATCATCGCAAAAATTAATGCCCCTAAAGTGAAAATCGGAAAACCAATAGCAATCGCGCGGTAGCTAATTTCATCAATTGTTTCCGGCTCGATATCCCGCACCATCGGACGAATAAGCTGCGCTAGCCTGCGGCGAGCGATCAGCCGTATTATGGCATACAGCACCAATCCACTTAGAACGGACCAAATGAGTGTATTCAACTTCCTTGCAGCGTTTAAGCCCTGCATCCAAGAAGGAGTTTCAAACCAAGGCTTCATGACGCCTTCTGTCACTAGCGTTGCATCCTGCGGTCCTGCAATAGCTGGCATCGTATAGACAACTTCTGTTGTAACCGTCCCAACCGGGACTTGGAAGGTGGCCTGATATCCCATCGAAGAAAACCAGGTCGTCGTTCCAATAAACCCGATAAGCATCAAGACCATACATAACGTTGCTTCCAACCATTTCGTACTCGCTGTACTTTTTTCCTGATCAACTGTACGAACCAAATACATGAGTCCAGCAGCAAAACCTACGGCAAATGCTCCTTCGCCTAAAGCAGCTGTTGTCACGTGGATCTTCAGCCAATAGCTCTGTAGAGCCGGTATAAGCGGCTGGATCTCTCTGGGAAACACAGACGCATAGGCTAGCATGATAATCCCTACCGGCATAACAAAGGCACCAATGACCGTGATGCGATACACCAAGAAGATTACAATAAAAGCCAAAATAATAGAATAGGCTAAGAAAGCCATAAACTCAAACATGTTGCTGGTAGGGAAGTGTCCTCCAGCTATCCATCTGGTGATGATAAAACCAGTTTGAAATAAAAATCCAATAACCGCAATACTAAATCCGATCCATCCCCAACGATTGGTATGCTGTTCAGGACTCCGATCGCTCCATCTTTTTCCTGTTACCGCTAATACAAAAGCAATACTAGACAGGACGTAGCTAATAAATGCCATAAGAAGTAAATTTCCACTGACTGCAATCAAGATGCTTTGCCTCCTTTCCCTTTTTCCTCCAAGAGGACAGGGACTTTCACTTTATCCATAACAGCCTTTAATTCATTTTTCAAACTAAACCAATTTTTATTCGTGTGTCCGGCCAAATAAACGATATTTCCTTCGGTCTGAATCCAAATGCGGCGATGCTGCCAATAAAAGCCCATGATGAGTCCAATCATCGTGACAAAGCAACCAAAGTAAATCAACGGCAAGCTCTTATCTTTACGCACCATTAACCCGGTAATATTCGTCAGGTCTGGCATTGAGAATTTAAACCCATACAGATTATCGACACCAGCTGCAGGCAGATAAGAACCTAGAAAGATCCAAGATTTTTCCCCTCCCGGATTATCCGGTGTAATGGTATTGACAATGAAAGCAGGATTATCCGGATTCGTTGATTTCGTGATTGGCTTTTTATCCTCTGTAAACTCGAAATCCGGGAAGTATTCCAGAATCTGCACCTTCGTATCCGCTGTAATTGGGTATTCCGGCAGCGGATTGTATAAGTCAATTTTAAACTTTCCAATTTCTTCTCCCGTTTTTTCATTCAGCAAGGTCATATTCAAGGCCGATAAAGCATTTGGCTTTTGCCCGGCCTGGAACAATTGAAGGTCTTCATACTTTAAAGGATGGTTAACGAGAATCTCATGCTCCGTAACCTTTTCTAGCTTCGGTTCCGCTCCGGCTAAACCGTGGTTCAAATTCTCGTAGAGCACTGCGTGAGTTTTATAGGTTTTGACGACTTTGTCCCCTTCTCCTAACCCAATGTCCTGCGGGAACTCATGGTCTGCATAATACTCAATAATAAAGCCGTCATTTTTCACATAATAATGGGTGTCAGGCACTTTTTTCGTTTCCCCATCTCGAACCCAAACATATTGGTCCAAATAAAATCCTGGTACGAGGCGAAGCAACACACCTAATAAAAAAACAATTAATCCAACATGGTTAACATAAGGACCCCAACGGCTGAAACGGGCTTTTTCTGCCAGCAGGGCATCACCTTCTCTTTTAATAGAATATCTGCGCTTCTTCAGCTGCTCCTCAATCTCATCTAATGTTTGATTCCACTGTGCAGGCTTTTCGATCTGAGCAGTGAGCTTCTGTCTAACTAAAAAATTAGGGTTATGCCTAACTCTCTGTTTGTTTAACGCTTTATAAAGCGGAACAATGCGGTCAATACTGCAAACAATTAGCGAAATTCCAATCATAAGCAGTAGGCTTACATACCACCATGACGTATACATATTATGAAAGCCCAATAAATAATAGAGTTCCCCTAACGTCCCGTATGTTTCTGAATAATAGATGTTCGCTGGCTTCGGTACAGGAATATACATCTCTTGCGGAAACACAGTACCTATAATCGATGCTAGTAGTACAATGACGATCATATAAACGGCAATCTTAACCGAGGAAAAGAAATTCCATATCTTATCTATAATTGTCTTATTGTAGGTTTGAGATCTTCTTGCAGCGCCTTCATAGCGCATATCCAATACGGTATCTTTATCTTTTACAGCTTCTCCAATGGGATTTCCACAGGCCTCGCAAATATAAGTACCTACCGGATTAGCATGTCCGCACTGGCATTTGATGTCTTCCATGATACCACTCCTTATTCTGGTACGATAAGCTTCATATTCTCTGAAATGGTTTCTTCAGACATCGGGCCGCCAATCACTATTTTTTTTACAATCCCATCTTTATCAATGAAGTAGGTAGTCGGTATCGGCCCGATTTCATATAGCTGAGTGATCTCGTTGGTTCGGTCCATCGCAATAGGAAAGGTAAGCTGATATCGTTCAACGAACGGCTTTACCGTGACTTCTGGCTGCCTGATATTGACCCCAATGACTGTTACGCCCTGACCTTGATACTTCTTATAGGCATTCTCCAAATCAGGCATCTCGGCTTCACAAGGCTGGCACCACGTTCCCCAAAAATTAAGAACGACTCCTTTTCCTCTATAGTCGCTTAGTTGGAGCGGTTCGCCTTGCAAGGTGTTCAGGACAAAGTCAGGTGCAGGCTGGCCCGTTTGAACGACCGCTTTATCTTTAATAAATCCATTGTATAGCGCGACCGCAATTCCAACAAAAATCACAGCCAGAATTGCAAATCTCATCAGTGTACGAGAACGGTTCACGTCAAAAAAACCTCCACTCCAGTTAAAACTAATTTTATTATAACTTTAACATTTTGATAGTGAAAATGCGATTTATGAACTTTATATGACATTCTTTGAAGCGTCTTTCCTATGCGGTTAAAAAAGAAAAAAAGGCTTTGACCTATTGTCAAGCCTAAGTAAATAGCTGACGAAGCTTGTCCACTTCCTGCGAAGTTAACATCCGATATTGCCTTGGTGCTAACTTCCCTAAGGTGAGAAACCCCAGCTGAACTCTTTTCAGCTTAACTACAGGATGCCCTACAGCTTGGCACATTCTTCGAACTTGGCGATTTCGCCCTTCATGGATGGTCAGCTTGATGGTTGCCTGATTTAACTGAGGATCCTTGAACGTTAGTTCAGCTTGAGCCGGATACGTCATACCGTCCTCGAGCATGACTCCCTCGCGCAGAGTCTTAAGAGCTTGTTCTGAGGGTATTCCTTTTACCGTAGCCAAATAAACTTTATCAATCTCAAATCGGGGATGGGCAATTTTGTTGGCAAGCTCGCCATCGTTGGTCATCAGGAGCAAGCCTGATGTGTCTAAATCTAGACGGCCCACAGGATACACACGCTCTTTAACATCCTTGACCAGATCTGTGACTACTTTTCTTCCTTGCGGGTCACTAGCACTTGTAATAACCCCCGTGGGCTTGTGCAAAATAAGGTACACAAAAGGAACTTTGCCAACCTCCTTTCCATCGACCTCTATCTTGTCGTGCTCGTCATCTACTTTAAACCCTAGTTGATCGACCTTCATCCCGTTGACCTTAACTCGACCAGCTAAGATTAACTCCTCACACTTGCGTCTGGAGGCAACACCTCTTGCTGCCAAAACCTTCTGTAGTCGTTCTTCCATATCCATAACCCTGCCTTATCTAGTGATCTGAACCTATTCTACTTGATTACGAGGAAAATTCCAAAGATCGTACACATTATCCCCAACCACTGGGATAGGGTTACACTCTCATTAAAGGCCAGAACAGCAAAAAGGATGGCAATAATTGGGGAAGTGGCTGTGACCATCACTACTTGACTTACATTCCCTTTAGCCAAAGCGTATAGGTACGCAACAAATGAAGTGGGGATTAACAAACCGTTCAACACGCTAAACACTAGGGTCTGGGGAGAGTAGCTAAATTGAACTCCGCTTTTTTTGGCAATCATAAAATAGATGCATACAACCATGGCGGTGGTCATCGTTGTGATAAAATTCACCTCTATAGGATGACCAGTTCGTAAGGCTTGCTTGTCGATAATGACGTTTAACCCCCAGATAACTGTAGCAAAAAACAAGCTTAAATAAAACATAGAAGTGTGCTCCCCCACGTATCAAACTAAAAAAATGAAAAAAAGAAGGGTGACTTATGAAAAAGCAACCGTTTGGAAAGACAGGACGCGAGTTTTCAATCCTAAGCTTTGGTGCTCAGCGCATCGTTGATGAGCACGACTGCACAGAGGAAGAGGCTATCCACATTGTGAATGCTGCAATTGATCAGGGTATTGAATACTTTGATACTGCCCCTAGCTATTCGGATGGCCAATCTGAAGAGCGTCTGGGCAAGGCGCTAGGGAACCGCAGATCAAAAGTTTGGATCGCAACCAAGACGCATGATCGAACGAAAGACGGGTCCCTTAAATTATTGGAAAATAGCTTGAAGCGCCTGCAAACCGATTATGTGGATGAGTGGAGACTTCATAACATCATGTATCGGGAAGAGCTTGACCAGGTTTTTGCTAAAGGCGGAGCCATGGAAGCCCTGCTTGAAGCAAAGGAACAAGGCATGATCAAACACGTTAGCATTAGCGGTCACACGAACCCACAAGTCCAGCTCGAAGCCATCGAACGTTACCCGTTTGACAGTGCCCTTGTTGCGTTATCAGCTTTAGACCATCACATTTATAGCTTTCTGCACGAATTTGTTCCAAGAGCCAATGAAAAAGGCGTGGCGGTTATCGGGATGAAGGTCATGGCCTTGGGTAAACTCGTTCCATGGTATGAAAAAGCGCTGCGCTACACCCTGGGCTTACCGATATCAACAACGATCGTGGGGATGGAATCGATGCATCAGCTGGAACAAAACCTGGCGATCGCCAAAGCGTTTACGCCACTTACGGAAATCGAACAGGTCGAATTTTTTAAGGACATTATGCATTTAGTTCGCCCCGACGTCCTGCGCTGGAAAACCGATAATTGGGTCAAAGCAGAGAACTGGTCCGTTCGTTAGCTTTAACCAAACACCATGGTTACGATGAAAATCGCAGCTGCAATTCCTGCTAAGTCGGCAAGAAGTCCGACCTTCAGGGCATAAAGGGAGTTTCGAATGCCGACAGCCCCAAAATATACAGTTAGCACATACAGCGTCGTATCCGTTGACCCTTGCATGGTAGAAGCTAATCTTCCGAGAAACGAATCAGGTCCATGCGTCCCTATAATATCCGTCGTCACAGCGAGAGCTCCTGCCCCTGTAATAGGCCTTAGCAATGCAAGGGGCAGGATATCACCGGGAACTTGTAAAACTTCTAAGACAGGACGCAGGAAAGAAGTAATCATCTCTAAAGCACCTGATTGTCTAAAAATAGATACCGCGACCAGCATACCGACCAGGTGTGGAATAATTTTTATGGCTGTTCCAAATCCATCCTTTGCTCCCTCTACAAAAGATTCATAAACTGGAACTTTTTTAAACATGCCATAAACTAGGATGGTGGCTAAGATGAGCGGGATGGCCCAGACAGACGCGTAACTGATTAATTCATACAATAGACATTCACCCCTTTATTCTCGGTCGGCGGTTGCGAAGGCGATAGTATTTGTCCAATAAAATGGCGGCACCTGTCGAAACGAAGGTGGCGAAAAGGGTTGTTCCCACGATCTCGACCGCGTTGGCAGATTCAAAGTTCATCCGTATGGCAATAATAGTTGTTGGGATTAACGTAATACTTGAAGTGTTAAGCGCAAGAAAAGTACACATCGCCGGCGTGGCTGTTTTAGGATCAGGGTTAAGCTTTTGCAGCTCCTGCATCGCCTTGATCCCCATGGGTGTGGCCGCATTACCCAACCCAAGCATATTGGCACTCATGTTCGATAAGATGTAACCCATGGCAGGATGGTCTTTGGGAACATCGGGAAACAAGAACCGGGCAACCGGACTTAATAGCCGCTGCAGCTTTTTCAGCAAGCCAGCATCTTCGGCAATTCTCATCATCCCTAGCCAGAATGCTAGAATACTGATAAGCCCAAAACAAACCGTAACCCCAGTTTTCGCGCCTTCAAAGGCCGCCTCACTCACCACCTCAATTCTTCCGTTTATTCCCGCAATCACGATGCCTATTAAAATCAGGCCAAGCCAAATAAAATTAACCATTTACAAGCCCCCCCAAATGAGTGACTTGAAGATTGATAAAAAGCTCCAGTGACTCTCCTTACCTCCAGCACCAAGTGTAGACTTATCTCCCTCGTGGACTAACCCAATCCGGCCGATCTGCTGGTCACGCAAATAAATATGTAGATAACCCGCGACTCCACCCGGCAACAGCTCCTTATATCCCTCTTCCATCACGATCTGCCTGCGAACATCCTGTCTTTCTCCTGACGCCAACGGGTAGTAAAAAGCATTAATTGCGTATAGCCCTTTGCTTGCATCCACATTTTCCTTCGCTCCGACTAGCTCTACCCGTTCAAACTGTTTGAAACCGTAATCCAATAGACGAGCGTGGTCACTCCAGTCACTCGGTGCATTTAATGTAACAACGGCGAGCTGACGGCCGTCACGAGTAGCTGAGGATACGAGACATCGTTTTGCTAGCTTGGTGTAGCCAGTCTTTACCCCATCGGCCCCTTCATAAAGATGAAGCATTTTATTTTTATTGATTAATTTACGATCCCACTTTTCTCCATGCTGTGGAATATTAATCACCTTTGTCGATACAATTCGCTTAAAGTCTTCGTTTTGAAGGGCATACGCTGATATCTTGGCCATATCCACTGCAGTCGAGTAATGGTTATTGCTATCATCTAGACCATGCGGGTTCGTAAAGTGGGTTTGGGTCAATCCTAAGTATTCCGCTTTTTCGTTCATCAATCGGGCAAAGCCCTCTAAAGAACCCCCGATATGATGGGCAATGGTGACAGCCGCATCGTTACCAGACCGAAGCATCAGTCCGTAGAGCAGGTGCTCAAGTGAGAGCTTCTCCCCATGTCGCAAGTAGATGGAGGAACCCTCCGTTCCAATCGCCTGATCCGGTACGGCGACTATGTCACTCAAGCGGCCTTCTTCAATCGCCACGATGGCGGTCATAATCTTGGTTAGGCTTGCCACTCTCATTTTTTCGTACCCTTGCTTCTGATAAAGAACTCTCCCTGATTCCACATCAATGACTGCCGCAGACTGAGCAGAGATGCCCGGAGCAGCTTCGGCAGCGGCAGGGATGCTGAACAGGGAAAAAAGGCAAGCACATAGGATAATAAGGGAAATCCTTCTCTTCCTCCGATTCATTTGATCCTCCTTAACCACAGCAGTTTGTACAAGTATATGCTTATCCCAATTTGATATGTCAGAATCCCTTGCAGGATTGCTTGCCTCGCGCGAAGCTATAATTTTAACTATAGGCAAAAAACAAAAGGATGCCTAAGGAAGTCAATCTTCCAACTAGGCACCCTTTATCTTCTTTATTTCATTAAGCTGCTTCGTACATCGCTTCAATTTTCTCGTGAATTTCTTTGTCGGTCATACCGCCCTTAACCAAATGGAGAAAGAGCGCTTCAACCCAAATTTGTGCACGTTGTGAAATCTTCTTGTATTTCTTCGCTTCCGCGAATTTGCGCTGCATACGTGAATCACTGTTTGTCTTGATGTTGTCTACGACAAATAGAGCTTGAAGTCCTTGCTCTTGATCATATTGCTGGTAATTCTTTTCTAATTCCGCAATAACATCCTTATAATACTGGTCAAATTCTTTAAAGCCAATTTCGTCTTCCATCTTTAAATAGTCTAGCATCTTATTGTATAGGTCCTGAATCATTTTTAGCACTCCTCCATGTTCACTAAGAAAATATTATATCAGAAACTGATTTTAACCTGCAAAACTTTTACTTAAGGTTTGTCTTTTAATTTCTGGAAGATTAAATCCACTTCCTGCTCTACTTCCTCGTCAACCTGTACGGCAGGGATCGGAGGCAAATCCCCAATATGTCTGAGCCCAAAGTAATCCATAAATTCCTTGGTTGTTCCATATAAAATGGGTCTGCCTGGCGTCTCCGCTCTTCCTGTTTCCTGAATCAATTTTTTTCCAATCAGTGTATTAATCGCCTTTTCGCACTTTACTCCGCGTATTTCTTCAATTTCTGCTCGGGTTATCGGCTGCTTGTAGGCTATGATGGCTAAAGTCTCCAGGGCCGCCTGAGATAGAGTAGCTTGGTTAGGGGATGTCGCTAATCTCTCATAATAAACCGCATGCTGCGGTAGGGTCGTTAATTGGTAGGCACCCGCAATTTCAATGATTTGCATCCCCCGCGAAGTTTGCTGAAAATCTTCCTTTAATTCATTAAGCAACTCTTGGACTAGCTCCACCTCAAGCTCCATGATTTCTGAGATAGTTCGAGCCTCGATCCCCTCATCTCCCGAAACAAATATCAATCCTTCCATAGCACTTTTCCATTGCGCCCGATTATCCATGCTGGCCCCCTCCCTTGCTAAATGAAATGACAATATCATCGAACAAAGCATTCTGCTCACATGAAATCTCGTGCTTGCGCATCATCTCTAAAATAGCCATAAAGGTTGTGACGATTTCGGTCTTGGTTGGCCTGTCATCAAACAGTCGGGAAAAGCGAAGATTCCCTGATACGGAAAGCATCGTTCGCAGTTCCTTGATGCGATCCCTTACCGAAACCTCATCTCTATGCACCTTGGACATCGTCTTTTCTTCCGGGTTCACCTTTTGCGTTAACACCTTAGACAACGCATCCATTAAGTCATATAAGGTAACATCTGAAACGGGATTCTCCTCCGCTGCTGGTACGAAAGTGCTTAGATCCCCGGGAGAGCGGGAAAAAATCTTGCTTCTCCCTACTTCTCGCTCCTTAAGCATCTCAGCCAGTGATTTAAACTTTTTATATTCCAGAAGACGTTCGACTAATTCCATCCGTGGATCATAATCTTCTTCTAATTCGAACATGGGCTGAAAAGCCGGTTCTTCTTTGCGTGGAAGCAGAAGCTTGCTCTTGATCTCGAGAAGTGTTGCTGCCATGACGAGAAATTCACTGGCAATATCCAGTTGAAATTCCTGCATGATATATAAATACTGCATGTATTGCTCTGTAATTAGCGTGACCGGGATATCGTAAATATCCACCTCCGCTTTATCAATCAAGTGAAGCAAAAGATCTAGAGGACCTTCAAAGGAATTTAACTTCACTTCATATGCCATAATAATCCCCGCCTGCTCTTTTGGGCTGTTGATTATTATACAACAAAAATCGTTTATATGAATAGAAAAAAAACGAGGTTGTCCCAAGCATAGGGACTAACCTCGTTTCCATTATTCAGCGACAACCTTTACTTCTTTCATCTTATCGCCTTGCTTAATTTTGTCCACCACTTCCATACCTTCTACAATTTTACCAAAAACCGTATGTACCCCATCAAGGTGAGGGAAAGCGTCATACGTAAGATAGAATTGGCTTCCTCCGGTATTCTTTCCAGCATGCGCCATAGCTAGAACGCCTCGCTCATGCTTATGAGGATTCCCTGCTGTTTCACAAGGGATGGTGTATCCAGGGCCGCCTGTACCCGTTCCATGTGGGCATCCGCCTTGGGCTACGAATCCTGGAATCACGCGGTGGAAAGTAAGACCGTTATAAAATCCTTCGTTTGCCAGCTTTTCAAAGTTTCCTACGGTTCCTGGCGCCTCGTTTTCATGAAGCTGGATTTTGACTTGTCCACCATTTTCCATTTCAATTAATGCATATTTACTCATATGTACGTCCACTCCTTTTGCATTATGTAAGCATACCTGATCATTATACGATAAATGTCAACAAAAAGAAAACCAGCACAAAATGTGCTGGTTTTCCATAAAATTATTTTGAGGCTAGCATACTAGACGGAATTCGATCTTTTTTAATCAAGTCGTCATAGGTTTCGCGCTCTACAATTACTTCAGCATGACCATCCTTAACAAATAGGACCGCAGGTCTCGCAATTCGATTATAATTATTGGCCATAGCATAACCGTAAGCCCCTGTACAAGAGACAGCCAGAATATCTCCTGAAGATATGGCAGGCAATTGGATATCCCAGATCAACATATCACCAGATTCACAGCACTTACCTGCGATTGAAACCAATTCTTCAGTTGCTTCAGTCGCTCGATTGGCTAGCATGGCTTCATAGCGCGATTGGTACAGAGCAGGACGTATATTATCCGTCATTCCTCCATCGACTGAGACATACTTGCGAATGCCCGGGATCGTCTTGATAGAACCTATTTTATAGAGGGTGGTACCTGCATCTCCAACAATGCTGCGACCTGGCTCAATCCAGATCTCTGGGAGCGCGTACTCAGCAGCTAGGAACTGCGTACGCACCTCATGAAGGATAGGATGAATATATTCCGCGGCCTGAAGAGGGGTATCTTCCTCGGTATAGCGTATACCAAACCCTCCTCCTAAATTCAGTACTTTTACCTCGTAATCCGTCTGCTGCTTAAGCTCAAACAAAAACTCGGAAAGCTTCGTCACCGCTCCCACAAATCCAATCGTCTCGAAGATCTGGGAGCCGATATGGGAGTGAATCCCTAGAACGTTGAAGGAGTCCATCGCCAGGGCTTTCTTCATCGCTTCCATAGCTTGACCCTTTGTCACACTAAAGCCAAACTTGGAATCGTCTTGTCCTGTGGAGATATACTCATGCGTATGAGCAGATACACCTGGTGTTAGACGGAGGAGAATGTTAACTTTCTTTTTCCGTTCTTGCGCCAGAGCATGCAGCAAGTCAAGTTCATAAAAATTATCAACAACGAAGCATCCGATCTCAGCATCAAGAGCCATTTCCAGCTCATCTACGGTCTTATTATTACCATGGAAATGAATGCGCTCAGCGGGAAAATCGGCTTTAAGAGCTGTGTACAGCTCGCCCCCTGATACAACATCTAGAGAAAGGCCTTCTTCTGCGATTAATCGGCACATCGCCATAGACATAAAGGCTTTACTCGCATAAGCTACTTGAAAAGAAAACCCTGATTGTTTAAAGGCCTGAATAAAATCTCGGCACTTCTGACGGATAAGCTGCTCATCGTAAACAAACAATGGAGTACCATATAGTTTCGTAAGCTCTATTGTATCGCAGCCACCAATGACCAGGTGGCCTTGTTCATTAATTTTACTGGTTCCATGAAGGTACACTTCCCTATCCCCTCCCCATGTTTACAAACTTATATATCTATAAAATATACCACTCCACCAAAGAAGTGACAACCCACTTGCCTAAGTTGTAAACATTACTAACTCACTGCCGATTGCTGTTCTGCGGATGGACGATACTCGGACGTTCTTTCATGGATGGCACAGACATACGAAAGATAATGTTTTTCATTCCATTCCAGTTGAAAGGAATAAACGGCCATAGATAAGGGGTGTTTAAGGATGTTGTGGACGCCAGGACAATAATGAACAGCGTAATGCCGCCAACTAAGCCTGGAATACCAAAGGCAAATACAGACGTCAGTAGGAGCAGCCTTACTATCCGGTTAGCTAAACTAAGCTCATAGCTAGGAGTAGCAAACATCCCAATGGCCGCAACTGCCAAATAAAGAATCGTCTCAGGCATAAACAAGCCTACGCTAATGGCTACGTCCCCAATTAATATAGCCGCGATTAAGCCCATGGCGGTAGCTAATGGTGAAGGAGTATGTACGGCTGCAAGCCGCATCAAGTCCAATCCCACTTCGGCGAATATAAACTGCCAAAAAATAGGAATCTGCCCCGTTTCCTTTGGGCCGATAAACGCTAACTCTGCTGGTAGATATCCTTTATTCAATGCATAAAATAACCAGAGAGGGAGTAAAAATAAGGAAGAAAAAATCCCTAAAAATCTTACCCAGCGCAGATAAGCCCCTGCAATCGGTGTTTGACGGTATTCTTCCGCATGCTGCACATGGTGAAACATCGTCGTAGGCGTAATCATAACACTTGGCGAGGTATCTACATAAACCAAAACATGCCCTTCCAATAAATGTGAAGCCGCTACATCGGGTCGTTCCGTATACCGGACAAGCGGAAAGGGATTCCAATTACGCCCTACAATAAACTCCTCAATGGTTTTCTCGGCCATAGGGACACCGTCAATTTGAATGTTCTGGATTCGTTCCTTCAAGAGATCCACTAAACCTGGATCTGCAACATCATCAAGATAAGCAATACAAACATCGGTTTTGGATCGTGTGCCTACTTGAACCATTTCCATTCGCATTCTTTCATCGCGAATTCGGCGTCTTGTTAAGGCGGTATTTACCACAATATTCTCGATAAAGCCATCACGGGAACCTCGAACCACCCGTTCCGTATCAGGCTCTGCCGGACTTCTCCCTGGATAGTTACGGGCATCGATGAGAAGAGCTTTATCCTCATCTTCAATCAGAAACAAGACGACCCCTGACAACAGTTTATCAACAGCCTCATCAAAGGTTTCTACCGTTTCAACGGACATGTGTGTGGCATAACGCTCTAAGAACTGTTTAAGAGTATTAGGAACAACCTCTTCACGCTTGAGGCCGACCATGACATTAGCAATCACTGTCATAAGCTTTGTGTCGATTAAACCGTTGGTATAAAAAATAGCGATATCTTTTTCTGCAAAGTTCATTTCACGGCATTTCATATCATAGCTAATCTCAGCACTAATTCGCTCATTTAAGATCTTCTTGTTGAGTTCAAGCTTTTTAAAAAACTTAAGACCTTTTTTATCAACCACAGCTTGATCATTCGGTTCCTCGGCTTGTTTTCGCCTCGTTTTCTCAGGAGTTCTGGTGGCCATAATACCCGCTCCTCTCTAATATAATCTCTACCGCTTTTGTCGTGACTGGGGCTCCGTGAGTAAAATGATCTCTTCCATGCATTTTTCCGATATCCCCCACACCGACTACAATAGGAGCATTGATTCGACTGAGAATGTCTACGGTATCTCCGTTAATGTGTGTTTTGCTATCACAGTGCTCCACTCCGTCCTTATCAACGGAACACGTAGTTTCTTGGGCATCTAAGTTAACACACGTATCTACATCTACACCGTCCACCATGGGAGTGTTAGAAGCTACAGCGACGATTCCTAGAACATTGATATCAGGGTGGTTTGCCACAATTTCAAGCGCTCTTTCTCCATCACCCTCACTGCCATTTCCATTATCATCGAACATGACAAGAACCGGGTCATACTTAGCTCGCATGACTTGCTCGACAATCTCCTCTCCGCTTAAGGGAGTAGGATTGCCTGCAGATCTGGAAATGCATCGGCCGCCAATATTTTGGGCAACCACCTCAACAGCCTTCTGAGCAACTTGATCGCCATCGGTTATGATAATGACATCTCGCTTGACTTTTTCCTTCATCCCTATCATCCCTTCGGTTTAAAGACTAGAGCACCAAGAAAGCCAAAAACAATGGCTGATGAAATTCCCGCACTAGGCACTTCAAATATTCCAGTTATAATCCCGATTAAGCCATTTTTCTCCGCTTCTGCCCAAGCCCCGTGGTATAAAGCATGTCCGAAGCTCGTAATGGGTACGGTAGCACCCGCACCAGCGAAGTCAATCAATGGATCGTACAAGCCTAAACCATCCATTACGACACCTGCAACAACTAAGGTACTCATCACATGAGCTGGTGTCATCTTGGTCAAATCCAACATCAACTGTCCTATTAAACAAATGAACCCGCCAACTAAGAACGCAATGAAGTATTCACTCATGCTAACACCCTTTCCATCGCTACTCCGTGTGCAATGCAAGGAATGGACTCCCCTTGCTGGAAGCTAACGGGACTAAACAGGGCTCCTGTGGCTACAACCAACACTCTTTGGTATTTGCCGCTGCAAAGTCCATTCATAATGTGGCTATATGTAACGACAGCACTTGAGGCACAGCCGCTTCCGCCGGAGAACACGTCTTGGTCCTGCCGATAAATCATCATCCCGCAGTCCCGATAATGCGGTGACATTTCATAGCCTGCATCCTTTAACATATCTTTAAGAATGGCGTATCCCACTTTGCCCAGATCGCCCGTAACAATGAGATCATAATAGTCTGGGGTTATGTTAAGATCTTGAAAATGCTTCATGATCGTATCCGCGGCTGCTGGAGCCATCGCCGTTCCCATATCAAACGGGTCTTTAATTCCCATATCGGTTACTTTCCCAATGGTGGCATGAGTGATCCGCGGCCCCGCGGTCCCTACTCCAACCACAGAAGCTCCAGCGCCGGTGACCGTCCACTGAGCATAGGGTGGTTTTTGACCCCCATATTCGGTTGGGTAGCGAAACTGGCGTTCAGCTGTGGAATTATGGCTGCTGCACCCGGTTAAGGCATAACGGACAAACCCTCCCTCCACAAGGGAAGCCGCTATGGCTAAACCCTCCATAGAGGTGGAGCATGCTCCGAATAAGCCCAGAAGAGGAAGGTCAAGTCCTCTTGCTGTATAATTGGAGGTAATTATCTGGTTGAGCAAGTCCCCTGCCAGCATCACATCAATATCCTCTCCCGTAAGCCTTGCCTTCTGAAGAGCGGCATCCACCGCTTTTCCTAGCATCTTGCGCTCGGCCTTTTCCCAGGAATCTTCACTTGCATAGTTATCCTCAAACACGCAGTCAAACTCTTTTCCTAAAGGACCATCCCCTTCTAATGGACCTGTCGCGACACCTGAGCCAAGGATCCGGATATCTTTGCTGAATCTCCACGTCTGCCGGCTTACGCGTGGCAAATTATTCACCAAGAACCCCTCCTCCTCTTTAAAAGATCAAGAACCATAGCTTTTTCACTAAAGCAACGAAGAACGCTGCAACAACGCCATATACAATAACAGCACCTGCTAATTTAAACATGTTTCCGCCAACGCCAAGGACCCAGCCTTCACTCCGATGCTCAATAGCTGCCGATGCGACCGAATTGGCAAAGCCTGTTACAGGTACGGCAGAACCTGCTCCAGCAAACTGGCCAATATTGTCGTAGACCCCAAAGCCTGTAAGGAGAACAGCCAAGAAAATGAGGGTGGCGACCGTGGGATTGCCAGCATTTTGTTCCGTAAATCCAAAAAACGCGATATAAAAATTGGTTATGCCTTGACCTAATGCGCAGATCAAGCCTCCTATGGTAAAAGCCTTTAAGCAATTGAATGCGACGGGCTTCTTCGGCTTGTATTGTTCTGCATGCTTTGCATATCCTTCCTTTGACCATTTCCATCCTGTCTTTTGCATCGATTGGTTGCCAGCCATAGTTTACAAACCTCGCTATCTTCTAGGTGATTGTAAAGGATAGCGTTCCTCGATCCAGCTTACAGTATAAGCGTAAAAAAAAACCAAACCGAGATTAGATCTCGATTTGGTCTTTAATTGTCTTTAATATTTTCTTTTCTAGCCTTGATACTTGAACCTGTGATATTCCTAGTCGATCAGCGACTTCGGACTGGGTCTGATCCCGGAAATACCGAAGAAAGACAATAAGTCTTTCTCTCTCGGAAAGCTTGTTGATGGCCTCTTTTAAAGCCATTTTATCGAACCATTTTCCTTCATCACTGTCAGAGATCTGATCCATGAGCGTAATCGGATCTCCGTCATTCTCAAACACCGTTTCGTGAATGGATGAAGGAGCCCGGTTGGCTTCCTGGGCAAATACCACTTCCTCTGGGGTAACTCCAAGCTCATCTGCAATTTCTACAATCGTTGGAATTCTGCCAATCTTTTTGGATAAATCATCCTTGGCTCTTCTTACCTTGTTCGCCATTTCCTTCAAGGATCGGCTTACCTTCAATGTTCCGTCATCGCGGAGAAACCGCTGGATTTCACCGATAATCATGGGTACCGCGTAGGTTGAAAATTTCACATCGTAAGACAAATCAAACTTGTCCACTGCCTTCAGGAGGCCGATGCAACCTATTTGAAACAGATCATCTGCTTCATACCCGCGATTCAGGAAACGCTGTACAACTGACCATACCAAACGGATATTGCAATTGACCAGTTTTTCACGAGCACCTTGATCCCCATTTTGACTTTGTTCGATCAGCCTCTTGACTTCTTCGTCACTTAAATAGGGATGATTAGCGTTTCGTACGTCTGTCTCCATAGGCATATCTCCCTACTAGTTGCAAAGTGCTTGATTTTTAACTAAATTTTTCCTCAATGTGACTCTAGTGCCGACGTTAGCTCCTGTTAGGATTTCTACAGAATCCATAAAATTTTCCATGATAGTAAAGCCCATACCGGAACGTTCAAGCTCTGGCTTCGTCGTGAAGAGCGGCTGTCTTGCCTCGTCAACATTAATGATTCCAATCCCTTTATCCTCGATTACAACTTCAATATACTCATCATTGTAATGGGTAACAATCGTAACTAATTGATCCGCCTTTTCTTCGTACCCATGGATAATTGCATTCGTGACCGCCTCTGAAACAGCAGTCTTAATCTCCTCTAGCTCGTCCAATGTGAGATGAAGCTTGGATACAAATGAGGCAACCGCTACTCTTGCGAACGCTTCATTCTCACTTCGGGCTGAGAATTCAATTCTCATATAGTTTTGATTTTGCATATTAGGCCACCCCCAACAGCTGAAGTGCTTCGCCTTCATTTTCTCGGATTTTAATAATCTTAAAGAGTCCAGATAACTCAAACAAGCGATAAATGAGAGGGTTAATGGAGCACACGACCATTTCCCCACCGCGACCCGTTATCTGTTTATACCTTCCTAAGATGACCCCGAGACCAGAGCTGTCCATAAAGTGGAGGTGTTCTAAGCTGAGCACGATATTTTGCACATTGCCCTTAAGGATCTTGTCCTCCATCTGCTGTTTCAGCTTTTCAGCTGTATGGTGGTCAAGCTCCCCGCTTAAGCGCACTACGAGCACATTCGATAACACATCTAGATCAATATGCAAACTCAATTCCATTCACTCCTTGTAGTTTCCGTCTTACCGTATGTTTCTACAAGGGATTAGGCAATTCCTGCCAGTCGACAAAACTAGAAAAAAAGCGAGATGCCTTGTCGATAAAGTTTAAGGCATCTCTATGAAGCTATTCATAAATCATGAGCAATCGCTTGGTGCTTCTCTTCATAAGCTGCCACCAACTTGCTTTATCCACATTCACTTCGGCCACGAGAGTGAGCTTAGCCACTTCTGCACCTTGCTTGCGTATAATCATTTCCCCCAGAACATCACCTTGCTTGACTGGAGCGACAATTTTTTCCTTCACTATGATCTCTTTCTCGAAGTCTTCCGCCCTCTCGCCCTTCTTGGCGAGAATTCCAAATTGTTGAGGCGCCACGAGATTCATTTTATCAACAGAGCCCTTGTTTACCTCAACTTGCGTGATCACATCCCCTTTCTTAACTAATGGGAAGGATTGGTATTGAGAAAAAGCATAGTCGAACATCTGTGTGATCTCTTTATTCCGTGTCTTAGAGTCCGGCTCTCCCATGACCACAGCAACGACTCGCATATTATCCCTTTTTGCTGTTGCGGTCAGACAGTATTTCGCTTCAGATGTATAGCCGGTTTTTAGCCCGTCCGCTCCTGGGTAGAAGCGCACGAGTTTATTCGTATTCACAAGCCAGAAAGGCTTATTTGAGTCTTTGCGTAGGTAGTCTTGGTATAAGCTCGTATATTTTGTTATTTGCTCATGCTTTAGCAGTTCGCGGGACATCATCGCAATATCATGAGCTGTAGAATAATGATTCTCAGCAGGTAAGCCATTCGTATTTGCAAAATTGGTGTTTTGCAGCCCTAGTTCCTTTACACGCTGGTTCATCTTGGTAACAAAGGCTTGCTCGGTTCCCCCAAGGTGCTCAGCCATAGCAACTGAAGCATCATTTCCTGAAGCAATGGCAATTCCTTTAATCATTTCTTCCACACTCATCATTTCGCCTGGTTCCAAGAAGATTTGGGAACCTCCCATGGAAGCAGCGTATTCACTTGTGCGAACCTTGTCCGTCAGCTTAAGCTCACCTCTGTCAATAGCTTCCATAATCAATAACATCGTCATAACCTTAGTAATGCTGGCCGGCGGCAATTTTTCATGCGAGTTCTTTTCGTAGATCACGGTCCCTGTGTCTACTTCTACCAAAATTGCAGATTTTGCATTTGGAGCCAAATCAACACCAGATTCCTGAGCAAAACTGGAAATAGGTAGTAAACATAGCATCATGGCGACGAAAAGCGCAACCTTGTTTTGCATAATCTCCCTCCAAACTAGAATAAACAAAGAGTTTAGTTGCATTTCAATTCTAGTCTGACCTAAGGGATGGTTAAATATACCAAGTTGAAAACAAAAAAAGAAAGTTCTGCGCAGCAGAACTTTCACTCTTAGTTATAAATATGACAAGCCGTAAAATGCCCAGGCTTTACCTCTTTCCACTCTGGTTCCACTTTCGAACAGATATCCATCACCTTCGGACAACGTGTACGGAAGTGACAGCCTGACGGCGGGTTCATTGGACTAGGTACATCACCTTGCAATACAATTCTCTCACGGCTCTTTTCTAGCTCAGGGTCAGGAATGGGAATAGCAGACAAGAGCGCTTCGGAGTAGGGATGAAGAGGCTCAGCGTAAAGATCCTCACTTGAAGCTAACTCTACCATCTTTCCTAGATACATTACCGCCACACGATCACTGATATGCTTTACCATGGATAAATCGTGGGCAATAAACAAATAGGTAAGTCCCATTTTATTTTGTAATTCTTTTAGTAGGTTTACTACTTGGGCTTGAATCGAAACATCTAGAGCAGAAATCGGCTCGTCACAGATGATAAACTTAGGCTCAACGGCAAGTGCACGGGCAATCCCAATACGTTGGCGCTGTCCGCCGCTAAACTCATGCGGGAAGCGATTGATATGCTCAGGGTTAAGTCCTACTAGTTTCAAGAGTTCTTGGATACGCTCTTTTCGTTTTTCCCCTCTAGCTAATCCATGAATATCTAGGGGCTCACCAATAATGTCTCCCACTGTCATTCTCGGGTTTAATGAAGCGTACGGGTCTTGGAAGATCATCTGAATTTCTTTACGTGCTTCCTTTAGCTCTCTAGCTGATAGCTTTTGAATATCTTTACCCTCAAACAATACTTCCCCTTCAGTTGCATCATATAAACGAAGGATGGTACGTCCAGCGGTAGACTTTCCACAGCCTGATTCTCCTACAAATCCTAGCGTTTCACCGCGATGAATAACAAAATTCAAATCATTTACCGCTTTTACAACAGACTCCCCCGCAGGGAAGAACTTTTTAAGACCCTTTACCTCTAGCAATACGTCGCCATGCTTTTTTGTTTGCTTATTCATGTCTTTTAATTTTACTGCCACAAGTAAACCCTCCTTTCTACTCAGATCCAACAGCACTCTTCTGGTTCACTTCTTTTGCCATCGGATGGTTCAGCCAGCAAGCTGCCTTATGGGTTTTGCTCATTTCCTCCATTTGCGGATCAAGCTCCGTACATACCTTCATAGCAAAGTCACAACGAGGCGCAAAAGCGCAACCCTTTGGTGGGTTCAATAGGTCCGGTGGCGTGCCGTAGATTGGGATAAGCGGCTCATCTTTTTTCAAGTCTAATCGAGGGACAGACTTCAGTAAGCCTTTTGTATAAGGATGCTTAGGGCTATAGAAGATTTCATTGACTGTTCCTGTTTCGATTACTTGTCCGGCATACATAACGACAACCCGATCACAGGTTTCGGCTACAACCCCTAAGTCATGTGTAATCAAGATAATGGACGTACCTGTCTTCACCTGAAGATCTTTCATTAAATCCATGATTTGAGCTTGGATCGTTACGTCGAGCGCAGTTGTTGGTTCGTCTGCGATTAGAAGCTTCGGCTCGCAAGCCAAGGCAATCGCAATCATCGCACGTTGGCGCATCCCACCGCTGAACTCATGAGGATATTGGTCCACACGTGCTTCCGGATTAGGAATCCCTACCAAGCGAAGCATGTCAATCGCTCTTTCCTTCGCTTCTGCTTTAGAAAGACCTTGGTGTTTAACAAGCCCTTCCATGATCTGACGCCCAATTGACATCGTAGGGTTTAAGGATGTCATGGGATCCTGAAAGATCATTCCCATTTCCTTGCCGCGAATTTTCTCCATTTCCTTATCCGACTTCTTGACAATATCCTCACCTTGAAAAAGGATTTGCCCTTGTTTAATCACACCAGGTGGCATAGGAATCAATCTCATAAGCGTTTGGGAAGTAACCGATTTTCCACAACCAGATTCTCCTACGATGGCTACGGATTCACCTTTACTTACATGGAAGTTTACACCGCGAACGGCCTTTACTTCTCCCGCATACGTTATAAAGGAAACATGCAGGTCTTTGACATCTAGAATTTTTTCCATTTAGCGTTCACCTCCGGTTATTTACGTAGACGAGGATCTAATGCATCACGTAAGCCATCTCCGAGTACGTTGAAGGCTAGCATCGTAATACTAATGAAAATAGCAGGGAAGAATAATCGCCATGGGTAATAGCGCAAGGCCCCTAATCCATCACTGGCCATCGTTCCCCAGCTCGCCATCGGAGCTTGAACACCAAGTCCCAAGAAGCTTAAGAAGGCCTCTGTAAAGATAGCAGAAGGAACGGTTAAAGTCATGGTAACAATAATAGGTCCCATAGAGTTAGGGATTAAATGTTTGAAAAGGATACGGGAAGCACTCGCACCTAATGAACGGGCAGCCAGTACATATTCTTGCTCTTTTAATTGCAAGATCTGACCGCGAACAATACGAGCCATTCCAATCCAACCAGTAATGGTCATCGCAACAATCATCGTAAAGAGCCCTTGCTCCATAACAACCATCAACATGATTACAACTAGCAAGTAAGGAAGTCCATAAAGAATATCAGCAATACGCATCATGACTTCATCTACTTTTCCACCGTTAAAAGCAGCAACTCCACCCCATATAATTCCTATAATAAGGTCGATTATTGCAGCAGTTATCCCGATGAATAGAGAAATTCGTGCCCCATACCAGACACGAGTAAACATATCGCGTCCCAGATCATCCGTACCAAACCAAAACTCTGAGCTAGGTGCTAGATTTTTCAGTTTTAGATTGGTGTCATAATAGGAGTACCCATTTATCACTGGACCTAAAGCTGCCATAAACCCTAGCAGAATAAGAATATATAGACCAACCATAGCTAGTTTATTTGCTTTTAAACGCCTCCAAGCATCCTTCCAAAACGAAAGGCTCGGGCGCGAAATTTCTTCGGCTTTGGTCAGATCTTTTTCAATCGGTTGGAACATCTCTTTCGTTAGTTTTACTGGTTGTGCCATGATCTATTTCCCCTTTCCGGAGAGTTTTATCCTTGGATCAATGATTCCGTAGGCCAAGTCTACAATTAGAATCATAAATAGAAGGATAATACTGTAAAATACCGTCGTACCCATAATTACTGTATAATCACGGTTTCCAATACTTGTAACAAAGTGGCTTCCAAGTCCAGGAATACCAAATATTCTCTCGATTACGAAGGTTCCAGTTAAAATACTTGCAGATAGGGGCCCTAAATAGGTGATAACTGGCATCAAAGCATTGCGCAGAGCATGGCGATACGTTGTCGTAAATTTACTCATCCCTTTAGACTTTGCCGTTTTAATGTAGTCTTGGGCTAATACCTCAAGCATATTGGAACGAGTCAATCGTGCAATAAAAGCCATAGGCAGAGCAGATAAAGCAAAGGCTGGCAGCACGACTTGCTGAATGGTTCCCCATCTCGCCACTGGGAACCAGCCTAGTTTCATGGCAAATACATATTGCAAGAAAGTCGCTAATATAAAGCTTGGAACCGAGATTCCTAATACAGCAATAACCATTGCCGTATAATCCTGCCACTTATTATGATAAAGAGCAGCAATAACTCCTAATACTAAACCGAAGCTCACAGCTATAAGTAAGGCTGATAAACCCAGCGTAAAGGAAACAGGAAAACCATCGTTAATAATATCATTGACAGTTCTCGCCTTATACTTAAAGGATGGTCCTAAATCCCATGTAGCTACTGATCCCAAATACTTAATGTATTGTATATGCAGAGGGTCATTTAACCCATAGTGCTCCTTCATAGACTCTAGGATTTCCTTTGGAACTGATTTCTCTGAGGTAAAAGGATCTCCAGGTATGGCCTTCATTAAGAAGAATGTGGCGCTGACAATCAGGAAAAGCGATATGAACATAAACATTAAACGTCGCAATAGATAACGTGCCAAGCAATACACCTCCTAAACTTTCTGTTAATT
>JBEQAI010000008.1:0-24021 GCA_041640415.1 Ammoniphilus sp.
AGCGACTAGAGCAGCGTAAAGCTGAAAAAGCATAAAAAAAAAGCAGAGACTCTCTGCTTTTTTCTTTTTTAGTAATAAATGCTTTCTGATTGTAAACACCTTTGGCAGGTCTTCATTAATTGATTGCTCTGGTAGTCATGCAGACAGTTTTTCTGGAGAATAGCTAACTCGTATTTGAGATAGAGAAGGGTTTCCTCCAAATCCTTAATCTGTTGGATTAGCTGTGCAGCCCCAGGGTTATTATCCATAGATCTTGCTGCCTTTCTCTCTAAACTCACGCGATTTTTCTTGCATCTCTTGATCGAGCTGGTATTCCTCGCGGATATTATGCGAGATTTTCATGCTGCAGAACTTCGGGCCACACATGGAACAGAAATGGGCTGTTTTCGCTCCTTCTGCAGGTAAGGTCTCATCATGGTACTCCATCGCTCTTTCTGGATCTAAGGACAGGTTAAACTGGTCACGCCAACGAAACTCAAAACGGGCCTTAGACAAGGCGTCATCCCGTTGTTGTGCATTCGGGTGCCCCTTTGCTAGATCGGCTGCGTGAGCGGCAATTTTATAGGTAATGATACCTGTACGTACATCTTCTTTATTAGGAAGACCTAGATGTTCTTTTGGTGTTACATAGCAGAGCATAGACGTGCCGAACCAGCCAATCATAGCGGCTCCAATAGCTGAAGTAATATGATCATAGCCAGGCGCGATATCCGTCGTTAATGGACCTAGAGTATAGAATGGAGCCTCCGAACAGATCTCTAGCTGCTTATCCATGTTTTCTTTAATCTTGTGCATGGGAACATGGCCAGGACCTTCAATCATGACTTGAACATCGTGCTTCCAAGCGATATGAGTAAGCTCACCTAACGTCTCTAGCTCTGCAAATTGGGCCTCATCATTGGCATCGGCAATCGAACCTGGGCGCAGGCCATCGCCCAAAGAGAAGGAAACATCATAGGCCTTCATGATTTCACAGATTTCCTCAAAATGAGTGTAGAGGAAATTTTCTTCATGATGCGCAAGGCACCAAGCTGCCATGATGGATCCCCCACGTGAGACAATACCGGTTACTCGATTGGCTGTTAGAGGAACATAACGCAATAATACACCCGCATGGATGGTGAAGTAATCCACCCCTTGTTCAGCTTGTTCGATTAGGGTATCTCGGTAGACCTCCCAGGTAAGATCCTCTGCTTTTCCGTTTACTTTTTCCAGGGCCTGATAAATGGGTACAGTACCCACGGGCACAGGGGAATTTCGAATGATCCACTCTCGGGTCGTGTGAATATTTTTGCCGGTGGATAGGTCCATAATGGTATCTGCTCCCCAGCGAATGGCCCATGTCATTTTTTCCACTTCTTCTTGGATCGATGAGGTTACGGCAGAATTCCCGATATTTGCGTTGATCTTCACATGAAAATTACGGCCAATAATCATGGGTTCAATCTCAGGGTGGTTAATATTGGCGGGAATAATCGCACGTCCTTCTGCCACTTCTTTTCTGACAAATTCTGGAGTTACTCCTTCACGAATGGCGATAAATTCCATTTCCGGAGTGATCATGCCTTGGCGCGCATAGTGCAGCTGCGTAACATTCTTCCCGGCCTTGGCTCTTAAAGGCTTTCTGGTTAAGCCAGGAAAAACCTGTTGATTAAGAAGTTCGTTCCCTTCCTTATAACCATTATCCTCTGGCTTGATTTCTCTTCCGGTATATTCTTCTACGTCGTTTCGCTCCACTACCCATTTCCGGCGTAAGGCAGGCAAGCCCTGGTGAATATCAGCGGTTATGGCTTCATCTGTATAGATTCCGCTTGTATCGTATACCCGTACAGGTGCATTGTCCTCTTCACCAAAACTGTTTATCGTCTTGGAGAGCCCGATCTCGCGCATCGGTACGCGCAAATCTTCACGTGATCCTTCGACATAGACCTTACGACTTCCTGGGAACGGATGAATAACTGGTGCTTCAATTGGCTTGGGTGTTGAATTAGACACAAAAAAACCTCCTATTAGTAAGATTCTTAATTTTTGGAACCTTTTATTGGAGGCGGAAGAATCACACATATAGTATAAATAGCCGCATGAAAATACATGCGGCTCATAGATACAAACGTGTGTTGTCACTACGACAAGGGTTGTTCTCAATTCCTCCGCTGGCATTATCCAGTTCAGGTTCAACGGTCGATAACGGCATAGTTATCCTCTCAGCCAGGCTCCCCTAGCTCCCGCAAACAGTATTAAGTTTTTACTCCCTCATATTAACATGGATAATGTATCCTGACAATACTTTTTTTAGCGATGGTGAAGGCGTCCATTAATTTGCATGATTTTCCCGCATCTAACAAAACCTAAAGGAAACGTAGATGAGGTGAAAAGCGATCATGGACGTGTTAATGCTGTTAATAGCCATAGCCTTTATCAGTTTGCTAACCGGACTGATTTGGACCATGCGTATTCGCTCCAGAATAAAAAAAGAAATCGATACGGGGGTCAGCCAAAAAGTAAAAGCTGCCCCAGTGGGTTTCAATCCAGTAATAATGAGCTACGTTTTATTCGTAGCACTCATTTTCTTAGTCATTTGGTTTTTTAAGCTATATTATCAGGTTCCTTTCTAGAGGAGGTTACTAATGGATAAAAAAATGTTCTATGTCAACGTGGAGCATGGCGTGATCTTAGAGGACAAGGGAGCAGATTCTTATGAATTTGAGATTTATGCTGATGAACATGAGATCCATCAGCTTCAGGAGCTATTTGATAAGGCTCACCAAGTTGACATGGGAATCGGAATGTGGCTTCGCGGCCATACTCCGTATATCCAATACCATGATGATGAGGATAACCACGAATATGATCATCGGTTGCTGAATATCTATCGGAAGCTGCATGAATTGGGCACCGAAACCACCCGGAAGCATATTGAAAGTATGGGTGTCCTGGATTTGCACGATAATTTGGCTGCACCCAATCCCCTTGCCAATAAGTCGGATTAACCTAAAGAAGGTGGTTTGCTTAATAGCAACTGCCTTTTTATTATGCACAAAAAATTAAGGGAACCCTGTCAAGGGCTCCCTTATTGAAGCTTTCTTAAAATAGTGTGGCGATATTTACTGAACAGGAAATAAAACAAAAAATAGCTTAGAACACCAAAGATAAGGGTATTAAGAGCTGCCCCTACAAAAAAGAATACACTAATCTCCTGAACGGCTGAAAAATATCCTGTTGATGATGCTTCTTCTGCTTGAGCAGGACTGGCGTACATGAACAAGCAACCAACTTTGTAATTGAGAAGAAAAAGGAATGGCCATATAAGGGAGCCTAACGAGGCAGAGATAATAGCGGCGGGAATATTACCGCGAGTAACCTTGGCAAGTACGACAGACAACATGGGACCTAGTCCGAACGTGGGAAACCAATTGGGGACAAAGCCCATCACTAATCCTAAAGAAATCTGCCTTGCCCCTTTCTTTAGGCGAAAAAGGCGAATTAAATAAAACTTCAATATCCTTTTAATTTTCATGGTGTATGCCCTCAAGATTCAGTATAGGTTACTCTTGCTAAGAACATCATCTCCTTCATCCTTACTATCTCACCTTACTTAGATTTCGTCAATATCTGATTATTTTCTCAGTTTCTAATCCTTCCCTTTCATTTTCCCCCATCCTGTTTAAGTTATGTAGATCAAAAGAAAAAACCGTAAGCGCTTTTAGAAACAGCTCCACGGTTAGAGTTAGAAAAGTACGATTTAAAGCATCGAGATACAGCCTGGATGATCATTCTTCACATTTCCTACGTCGGAAGCTACCGGATAAACCTTCATGATATCAGGGTGACAGGGCTGCAACAGGGTTGATAACCTGTTATGGTCCTGAATGTCACGGTCCAACCATATGGCTTCCTCTTCAGGCTTCAAAATAACAGGCATCCGATGATGGATGGGAGAAATAAGGTCGTTGGCTTGTGTGGTGATCACGGTACAGCTATGCACCTTTTGTCCCTCCGAGTTTTCCCAGGTATCATATAAGCCTGCCATAGAAAACACTCTTTCGTCCTTAAACAAAATGCGAACAGGCTGTTTTCCTTTTCCCGTCGCCTTCCATTCATAGAAACCATCTGCAGGAATTAAACATCGTTTACGAGACAACAGCGACTTAAAGGCTGGTTTTTCGTGCAGGGTTTCACTTCTTGCATTGATCATCTTGTTCCCTATCTTCTCGTCTCTCGACCAGGCAGGAACCAGCCCCCAACGGAGAAAGCCGGCTCTTCGACTTTGATTGTGGTCCGTAATGATAGCAAAAATAAGCTGACCCGGGGCAATATTAAAACGAGGAAAATAGGCATCTGGAAGCTGAGTCAATAAAAAACGATTCATCAGCTCCTCCGCACTGATCGTAAGAGTAAATCTGCCGCACATCCGTTTTTCACGCCTTCCCTTTGTACGTATTCTTAAGTGTAACACAGGCTTCAAAAAACGGCACGCAGCTCTTGGATAATCCAATCTCTATGCTGATTGCTTTCCCACTCTTCCTCAATGGCGTGATAGAGTCGATCATATTCTTCATCGGTAATTATTTTTTGGCGCCAAAGCTCATGAAATGCAGAGAGCTTGGCTTGCGTACCCGCCACCAGGTCCTCATAGCTGATCCCCATATTCATCTTTTTTCGGTTATATAGTACATGTCCGGCTTCATGGGCTAAAATCTCTAATAGCACTTGAGGATCCGTGTTTTCAAGATCTGCTAAAAGATAAATAATATGCCCCCCATTGCGAAACTCGACGAACCCGTTTGGTACCTGTTCCTGATGCAAAAGGTATACCTCGCATTCAATATGTTGCTCAATCCATTTGATACAGTCATCAAAGGGCATGCATACTCACTCCCTTCGGTAGTTCTGGGATAACAACTCTTGCGCGGCTATCGCCAAATCTATTTTTTCTAGTGCTTTACAGTACATGGCTTCGATCCTATCGTCCTGCAGCTCAACCTCCCCTAGCAGGTAACCTACAACCTTCCACTCTCTATACCAATCTTCTTTACCCGCTGGCTTGTGCTTGAGATCCGGCCAAGCCTGAGGGAGCTTAGGGCTATAAATGCGAAGAGTACGATTCTTTAGTGAACAGCCCTCTAACCTTCTTATATAGGGCATCCCAGGCACGGAATCCTTCACATCACTAAACAGGTGAAACCAGTAGTCTTTTCGCGAACCCGTATGGGCATGTTGCGAAGCCCACTCTTTTACCTTTTCCCTATTCAAGTCGTCCATAAATAAGATCTTGTAGAGACGCTTTCCCAGTTCAATTCTTTCGTGTAAGGAAGCAAACTGATGAAGAGTTTGTCCTACCAGGTTCGGGACTCTCCTTTCTCCCTGAAAGGGAAAAAGGATCTGGTTTAGGCTTAGTATATCCTGAAGCTTGAATTGTAAAGTAGAGAGGACCTGTTCCTGATAGTATGGATCTTGAATGAGGCGAGATTCAATATAATTTTGTTCATTGATAATCAGAGCCACGCTAAGCAGGTGCGAATCTTGAGTTTCGATATAATAATTCCAATTGGCCTGCATAAACCTCGAAACCTGTAAATGAGGCAAGAGATGGGATAGATTTTTCCCTCTTTCTTTCCCTTCTTCAAAAAGCAAAAGCTGTGGAAAAGCATCTTGAAAAATAAGCCAATTCCCGCGTTCCAAAAATTGAAAAAAAGTATTGGCCTCGTCTTCTCTTAGTAATCGCGGCAACCAATCACCTTTAAGATCTGTCATGCTCCATCCTGCATTTCTCGACACCATGTGAGCTAAAAAGGACCAATGAATCTCTGGGTGGCGAAGGTAATAGTCAAGATAAGCTTTTGTTCGCGTGAGATTATTACGATTCAAAGTCGAGGTAAGCTTTCGAATATGATCTAAAATCCCTTCTTCAAGGGAATTGGGTGGTATGGGCTCTTTTGCTTTTTTCTTTAACGCCAGTACAAGAGGTCTGATTGAGCCGTACTCCTTTTTCACTGGGCCTCCCCCGGACTCGAATGATTTTTACTACATACATCCTATAAAAAAATAAGTCAATTATGCCTGTTATTACTATTTTAATTTATTAGAATTTTTTGTATAATAATGTATAACCATACCGAAGGGAGGGTAGACAATGAATAAAGGAATGCTGTCCCATTATCATGGGATGAAAGGGATGTCCTTGCTGTATGACTATCACTGGTCCTTTGACCTACTAAAACAGGTCCATGAAGAGTTGGTTCGTGCGTCAGAGCTCATGAGAGAGCATCTTTCGATAGAAAGATGCGGTTGCGGAGACTCAGAGGAAGAAGTCCACTTTTATTGCGAATTGCTTCAGGAAATGAAGCACGCCATCGAAAACAAGGACTTGTCTGCCGTACCTTGGGTTCAAGAAAAATTGCACGCCTACATGTTACAGAAGTTCAGTGAGCATAATTGCATCACCCGTCTATTGCGAAAACACCAAACTTGGATATTAGAAGCCCAGCTATAACATACTCAGTAAAGCAAAGTAGCCAAGGAACCCTCTAGGGATACTTGGCTACAAACTTCTTAGTCTTCGATATTTAATTGATAGGTCTCAAGAAACTTCGTGTTGAATTCTCCACTAACAAACGCTTCATGTTCAAGAAGCTTTAAGTGGAAGGGAATCGTGGTCTTCACGCCATCAATGACGAACTCGCCAAGCGCTCTCTTCATTCGTTGGATGGCTTCCTCGCGGTCTTTTCCCCAAACGATTAATTTCGCTACCATTGAATCATAGAAGGGAGAGATCTGATAGCCCGGATACACTGCACTATCCACGCGTACCCCATAACCTCCCGGAGGCAAGTATCCTTCCACTCGTCCAGGCGACGGCATAAAGTTCTTTGCAGGGTTCTCAGCATTAATTCGACATTCCATCGCCCATCCGTTGATGGTCACATCCTGTTGCTTAAACGATAGCGGGTAGCCTGCAGCAACAGAGATTTGCTCCTTGATGAGATCAACTCCTGTAATCATCTCCGTAACCGGGTGCTCAACCTGGATTCTTGTATTCATCTCCATGAAGTAGAACTGTCCATGCTTATCCAACAGGAATTCTACCGTCCCTGCCCCATGGTAATTTACCGCTTTTGCGGCTGCCACAGCTGCTTTTCCCATTTGTTCGCGCAATTCAGGGTGAAGAGCTGGAGATGGCGCTTCTTCTACTAGCTTTTGATGGCGACGTTGAATCGAGCAATCCCGCTCACCCAGATGTGCCACTTCGCCGTGCTTGTCGGCGATAATTTGGATCTCAATATGACGAGGCTCTTCTAAGTATTTTTCCAGATAGACGCCTGGATTCCCAAAAGCGGTTTCGGCTTCTTTTTGTGCTTGTCGGATTGCTTTTCTAAGCTCATCCTCGTTAGTAGCTACTCTCATTCCTTTACCGCCGCCACCTGCTGTCGCTTTTACGATCACAGGGTAGCCGATCTCCTTGGCAATAGAAACGGCTTCGTCGAGGTCTTCAATTAAGCCCTCTGTCCCGGGAACGGTAGGTACACCGGCATTTTTCATCGTCTCACGGGCAACAGACTTATCGCCCATCCGATTAATCGCATCGGCTTCAGGGCCGATAAAGGTAATATTGCACGCTGAGCATAGCTCGGCAAACGTAGCATTCTCAGCCAGAAAGCCATATCCAGGGTGGATGGCATCGGACTGCGTGATCGAAGCCACGCTCATAAGATTCGTCATATTCAAGTAGCTGTCCTTCGAGGCCGTTGGCCCTATACAATAGGCCTCGTCGGCCATCTTGACATGCAAGGCTTCCCGGTCGGCTTCTGAAAACACAGCAACCGTTTGAATTCCTAACTCTCGGCAGGCGCGAATAATGCGCACTGCAATTTCTCCTCGGTTAGCGATAAGTACCTTTGTAAACATTCCTTGCTCCCCCTTAATCCGCCTTAATCACAAACAAAGGCTGGCCATATTCAATGAGCTCCCCTTCTGCTGCAAGCACTTCAATAACTTCTCCAGAAACAGAAGACTTGATCTCATGAAAAAGCTTCAGTGTCTCGACATTGCAATGACATACCAATTGACCCGCTTCCACCCGCTCCCCAACGGAAAGGGTTGGATTCGATAATACGCCAACCCAAGGAGAAACAATCTTTACAAGATCTGGCGTGGACACCGCAGGCTCAGGTTGTTCAGCCTCTAAAACCTGAGCTTCAAGGGCCGTAGCCGCTTCACCGAAGGTGGTTTCGATTTCAAACACGGGCACTTCAGGTTCTACGCGTTCTTCGATGACAGGCGGAGCTTTTTTTAACGTGATTTGCACCCCGTCATTTTCGATTTCCAACTCCTCAATAGAGGATTGGTCCACTAGCTTTATCAGTTCTCTAATTTCATGCAACTTCATATTCAGTCTCACTCCCAGGGCGTTATTCTTACAGTGGAATATTGCCGTGCTTTTTGGACGGGCGGGTTTCCTTCTTATTTCTAAGCATTTCTAATGATTCTTTTAATTTCTTGCGCGTATTTCGGGGATCGATCACATCATCCACCATCCCATTAGCCGCTGCTACATAGGGGTTTGCGAACATCTCCCGATATTCTGAAATTTTCTCAGCCCGAGTAGCCGCTGGATTATCGCTTTGCTCAATTTCTTTGGCAAAGATAATATTCGCAGCCCCTTCCGGTCCCATTACCGCGATTTCAGCATTAGGCCAGGCATAGACAATATCGGCCCCTATCGCTTTTGAATTAAGGGCTACATACGCACCGCCAAACGCCTTGCGCAGAATCACCGTTATTTTAGGAACCGTAGCCTCAGAATAAGCATATAGTATTTTCGCTCCGTGACGAATGATCCCTCCATGCTCTTGGTTTACACCTGGGAAAAAGCCGGTCACGTCCTCAAATGTAATAAGCGGGATATTAAAGCAGTCACAGAATCGAATAAATCTCGCCAGCTTATCGGAGGAATTAATATCCAACCCCCCGGCCATGACTTTAGGCTGATTCGCAATAATCCCTACGCTGTGTCCATCAATCCGCCCGAACCCTATGACAATATTTTTGGCAAAGTCTCGTTGAACCTCCATAAAATCTCCGTGATCCAAGATTTGCTCAATGACCTTGCGGACATCATAAACTTTGGTTCCTTCAATCGGTACAAGTTCAGCCAAATCCTCTCGCCAATCGTCCGATAGAATTCTTTCGGATGCTGGAGGCTTTTCATTGTTGTTCTGGGGAAGAAAAGCTAATAATCTTCGAACCTCTTCTAAGACTTCAGGCTCACTCTCTCCGCTAAAATGAGCGTTACCGCTGATGCTGGAATGAACCTGAGCTCCTCCTAAACTTTCAGCTGTAATTTTTTCTCCGGTAACCGTCTCAATGACCTTCGGGCCGGTAATAAACATTTGACTGGTCTTCTCCACCATGAATACAAAATCCGTAATGGCAGGTGAATAAACAGCACCGCCTGCACAGGGTCCTAGAATGACCGAAATCTGTGGAATCACCCCAGAATAAATCGCATTTCGGTAGAAAATATGACCGTACCCATCGAGGGATACCACCCCCTCTTGTATCCTTGCCCCACCGGAGTCGTTGAGCCCAATGATGGGCGCCCCATTCTGTGCGGCTAAATCCATGATCTTTGAAATCTTTTTAGCATGCATTTCCCCTAAGGCTCCACCGAAAACCGTAAAATCTTGAGCGAAAACATAGACTAGTCTTCCATGAATTTTTCCATAACCTGTTACTACCCCTTCACCTGGAGCTTCGACCTTATCCATGCCAAAATTCGAAGCTCGGTGTTGGATAAAAGGATTCAGTTCTACGAATGTCCCTTCATCTAGCAACAAATCAATGCGTTCTCTCGCTGTGAGCTTTCCTCGGTTGTGCTGGGCAGCAATCCGATCATCTCCGCCGCCTAGTTCAATCTTTAGCTTTCGCTGAAACAACTCATCTATTTTATCATACATACTCATGGTAGCTCACCCTATCTTCTGTACTCTATTTTATTTCACCCGTTCTGTCCTGTACTTAGAGCTTGGTACTCCCACTCTCTTAGGCTTCTTTTGAAGCTTTATCTCTCTTTATCTTGGTATGTTTTTATGAGTTGGTCTACGGCTTGGGAAACCGGGATTTGGCCAAGGGATACCGCTTGCTCCATTAACGGGAGAGCTTCTTTTACTTTTTTATCGCTAAAAAAGCTCGCTTGAAGGTAGTCCTGGATCATCGTGTGCATCCAATCCAGAGATTGACGCTGGCGACGAAGTTGAAATCCTCCCCCGGCTTCTGTTGTATGCCGGAAGGAACGGATCAGGGACCAGACCTCCTGGATGCCCTCTCCTGTTATAGCCGAACAAGTATATGCCTTGGTTTCCCATCCCTCTGTAGCCGGCTTCAGAAAATGAAGGATGCGGTTAAATTCTACTTGGGCATTTAAGGCGCGCTGGCGGTTATCTCCATCCGCCTTGTTAATCAGAACCGCATCCGCTAGCTCCATGACCCCTTTTTTCATTCCTTGAAGCTCGTCACCAGCACCCGTGATTTGCAGCAACAAGAAAAAGTCTACCATAGATCGAACCGTAATTTCACTTTGACCTACGCCAACGGTTTCCACGAGAATCACATCGAATCCGGCTGCTTCGCATACGAGCATCGTCTCTCTCGTCTTCCTGGCTACTCCCCCGAGTGTGGTCCCGGCTGGAGAGGGTCTGACAAATGCTTGGGGGTTCCGAGACAACTGTTCCATTCGCGTTTTGTCCCCAAGAATACTTCCCCGTGTAACGGAGCTGCTGGGATCCACCGCGAGCACAGCCACTCGGTGGCCCAGACTGCATAAATAAGTTCCAAAGGCTTCGATGAAGGTGCTCTTCCCTGCTCCTGGCACCCCAGTAATCCCGATGCGGATTGATTGGCCAGTATGCGGGAGCAGCTTGGTTAATACGTCTTGCGCCTGATCGCGATGCATAGCGGCATTGCTCTCGACAAGGGTAATGGTTTGAGCTAATACCGTCCGATTCTGAGCTAATACACCTTGAACATAGTCATCTGTCGATAGCCTACGCCGGCGCGGAACCGGTGGCACTAAGGGGGAGCCATCTGGGCGCTCCATTCCCTCATGTTGGCCATCTACGCCTTGGCGAACGCGAGAAGCAAACTTTTCACTTGGTTGATCTAGCGCCCATTCTGGCTTTCGATCATGGGGTTCCTTCATTTAACTAACATCCTCCAGACGACGGATGATTTCTTGCAGGACTTTTTGGGCAGCGACCGGAATGACCGTTCCCGGCCCAAAAATGGCCGAGGCGCCATGCGCCTTTAGGTAGTCATAATCCTGGGCCGGAATGACTCCGCCAATCACGACCACGATATCCTCGCGGCCCAGCTTCCTGAGTTCCTCTACCAGCTGAGGAAGAAGCGTTTTATGCCCGGCAGCAAGAGAGCTCATCCCGATCACATGCACATCGTTTTCTACCGCTTGCAGCGCCGTTTCTTCCGGTGTTTGGAATAAGGGTCCGATATCTACATCAAATCCTAAGTCTGCAAAAGCGGTCGCAATTACCTTAGCGCCGCGGTCATGACCATCCTGACCCATCTTTGCAATCATGATCCGTGGACGGCGTCCTTCCATCTGCTCAAATTCATCAGTCATTTCTCGTACTTTGGCTACTTCTTGCACATCGCCAAATTCGGCACTATACACGCCGCTGATGGAACGAATGACGGCCTTATGACGCCCCGTTGTCTTCTCATAGGCGTCTGAGATCTCGCCTAGGCTCGCCCGCGCTCGCGCGGCTTCTACCGCTAATTCAAGAAGATTGCCTTCTCCACTTTCGGCTGCTCGCGTAATCGCTTCTAATGCCGCTTGAACCCTGGCTTCATCTCGATTCTGGCGAAGCTCGGCCAAGCGTTGCAGCTGAGCCTGTCGAACAGCCGTATTATCCACTTCAAGAATATCGAGTGGGTCTTCCTTTTCCAATCGATATTTATTTACGCCGATAATCGTTTCCTTACCAGAATCGATGTGCGCTTGGCGACGGGCAGCTGCTTCCTCGATCCGCATTTTTGGCAGACCGGTTTCAATGGCTTTTGCCATGCCTCCCAGCTGTTCAATTTCCTGGATATGTCCCCATGCTCTTCGCACAAGTTCCTCCGTTAAGGCTTCCACATAATAGGAGCCTCCCCACGGATCCACCACATGGCAGATACCGGTTTCATCCTGTAAGAATAATTGGGTGTTCCGTGCGATACGGGCGGAAAAATCCGTAGGCAAAGCAATGGCTTCATCCAGCGCATTCGTATGAAGCGACTGGGTATGGCCCAGGGCTGCCGCCATCGCTTCCACACAGGTCCTGGTTACATTATTAAATGGATCTTGCTCTGTTAGGCTCCAGCCCGAGGTCTGACTATGCGTCCGCAAGGCCATGGATTTTTCATTCTTAGGATTGAATTCCTTCATCAACTTAGCCCAAATGAGTCTGGCCGCTCGCATCTTAGCCACTTCCATGAAGTAGTTCATTCCGATGGCCCAGAAGAAGGATAATCGTGGTGCAAACGAATCAATATCAATCCCTGCCTTTAATCCTGTACGCACATACTCCAATCCATCTGCTAAGGTATAACCCAGTTCGATATCAGCCGTTGCTCCAGCTTCTTGCATATGATATCCGGAAATGCTTATGCTGTTGAATTTCGGCATATGCTTAGAAGTGTAGGCAAAAATATCTGCAATGATTCGCATAGAAGGCTCAGGGGGATAAATATAGGTGTTTCTGACCATATATTCTTTTAATATATCATTCTGTATGGTCCCGCTAAGCTGAGAAGGAGCAACTCCTTGTTCCTCTGCTGCGACAATGTAAAAGGCCATAATAGGAAGAACGGCCCCATTCATGGTCATGGATACCGACATTTTGTCTAAAGGGATGCCATCGAACAGGATCTTCATATCTAAGATGGAATCGACAGCCACTCCAGCCTTCCCCACATCTCCCACGACGCGGGGATGATCGGAATCATAGCCGCGATGAGTAGCCAAGTCGAAGGCAATGGATAACCCTTTTTGTCCGGCAGCCAGATTACGGCGATAGAAGGCATTGCTTTCTTCTGCCGTAGAAAAACCAGCATACTGTCGTACCGTCCATGGCTGGTTCACATACATCGTAGGATACGGACCACGAAGATAGGGCGGGATTCCTGCAACGTACTCGAGATGATTCATATTCGCTGTGTCTTCTGCTGTATATAGAGGTTTTACGCGAATTTGTTCGAGCGTTTCCCAGACGTAGCTGTCCAGCGTCTTCTTCGCTTCCTCTTCTGCTCTCTTTCGCCATTCGTTTACATCAGGCTTTCGAAAATGGGACTGATACGGGATCTTCGTGAAGTCAGGAGATTTTCTCATCGCGAAATTCCTTTCTCTTGCTGAAGGTTAGATAGAAACTCAAAGCAGTTGGTCTTAAGATGTATGAAATGATCTACGCCAGCTTGCTTATAGGACTCCATGTGCTCTTCAGCTGGGGCCCCTGCCACATATACGGCCATTTGAGGGTTAAGGTCTTTAATTCGTGGAACGAGGGCCGGAACCAGTTCAGGATATAAGGCATCAGCCGAACAAATAACGGTTGCAATGGCACCAGATTGTGCTGCTGCTATGCAGGCCTCTTCAATAGACGTGAATCCTTGATTCGAGATTACTTCAAACCCCCCCACCTGAAAGAAACTAGCGGAAAAATCAGCACGGGGCTTATGCTCTGCAACCGATCCGAAATTCGCAAGAAAAATCTTCGGATAGGCCCCGGTTCCCACTTTATAAGCCTCTGAAGTTTCTCGCAGGCCTTCGAATAACAGAGATCCTCGCGAGGCGGCAATAGGAGAAACCGTAATCGATCCTTCATGCTTAGGGCACAAGGCTTGTGTTACTTCTCCTAGTGTCGCTCCCTCACCAACGGCCGCGATGGCTTCCTCTATCTTCAGCTTTCCAGTCTCGAAGCTCAACGCTAGCTGGCGCTCTTGGCGGTAACGGCTGGCTAATTGGGCACGCTGTTTTTGGAGGGAGCTTCTCGCCTCGTCCGAGAGCTTCGATAAGCCCTTCTCTTGAAGGTTTGCATACATATTGGTGCCCACGATTCTTTCTTTTCGTTGGGAAACGTTTTTTCTTCTTTGCTCCGCAATTTCTTCCACTTGACGTTGAATGGCTCCAGTCTTTAGTTGGTTCAGCATGCCGCCTGCCGATTCGATTTCTTGCAGAAGCTTCCATGCCTGTTCGGCTACTTGATCCGTCAGCACCTCTACGTACCAGGATCCCCCAGACGGATCGATGACTTTTCCTAAGTGGGCTTCACTCTCAAGGATCAGCTGTGTGTTGCGTGCAATACGCCGGGAGAATTCATCCGGTGTACGCACCACTTCATCGAATGGCGATACATGAAGACTGTCGACCCCGCCAACAATGCCGGCAAAGGCTTCTGCCGTACTGCGAAGCATATTCACATGAGGATCGAGTGCAGTCTTATTCCAAGCAGAGGTTCGAGCATGAATCTTCATTTTCTGAGCTTCTTCATTTCCGCCGAAAGCTTCCACGATCTTTGACCAGAGCATTTTGGCCGCTCTCAGCTTGGCTATCTCCATAAAAAAGTTAGATCCTATAGAGAAAGAGAAGATCATAGCATGGGACGCCGCTTGAATATCTACATTACGTGCTTGCAGTTCGCGCAAATATTCCACACCCGTTGCTAAGGTAAAGGCCAGCTCTTGAACAGCATGAGCTCCTCCATTATGGTACGGGTGACCTTCCACCAGGATCGTCTGAAGGCCAGGCGTATGTTCAGCGGCCCAGCGGGTCCATGCTGCCATGGCATCATACACGGTTTCCATAGAAGCATTTAACCTTCCTTCTTCTACTAAGGTGCCCAGCGGATCTGCCGCAATGACGCCTTGAAGCTGATTTCGCTGATGCCCGTTTTGCTCCATATAAGCTAGCACCAGGCCTGCAACGGGGATAGCGAACGCCCCAGCGTGAATCATCAACGGGACCTGGGCAAGATCAATCCCTTTAAAAGCCGTCTTCAGGTCCTCTAAATGATAAAGAGAAAGTCCTCCATCCATTAGATCATCGGAATTCGCCTGGTCAGGATCCTGCCCTTTTCTTGTAGCCCGGTCAAGAACGATGTTTAATACGGTCTGACCTCGTTGAAGCTCGTATTGCGCTTGACGATTAAATTGTTCAGCGTGGCCGGCTGTATACTCTTGAGCCACTCCCCAAGCCCGGGATAAATACCCAAGACTTTGGGTCCCCCTTACATAAGGAGCAAACCCGGGAAGACTGTCCATATGCGGAAGGTTTACTGTGTGCTCGGATCGGTAAAGCGGTTGAATGGTTAAGCCCTCATAGGTTGACCGAACCAACTTATCGTAGGAGGAACCCTTAAGGGATTTTTCTGCAGCCTTCTGCCAATCTTCGAAGGAGGGCAAGGCAAATTCTGCAAAGGATGGATAGGAGAAGGATTGGTTATCGGAATGGCTCATGATTTCGTCAGCTTCCTTTCTTGGCTTTGATGCCTTAAGGTTTTACTAAGAACAAAGGCCGTCCTTGTTCAACGAGCTGCCCATTTTTCACTAGAACTTCGACAATTTCACCACGGACATCAGCTTCAATCTCATTAAACAGCTTCATCGCTTCAACGATACAGACAACCGTGGTCTTCTCAACAACGTCTCCTGGCTTTACGTAGGCAGGAGCATCTTCCGCTGGTGCCGCGTAAAACGTCCCGACCATGGGAGAGACAATCTTATGAAGCGCTTCCGACGTGTCTACAGCCTCCTGCCGGCTCGGAGCTGACTGGGATTGTATAGGCAGCTTGGGAGCGGGAGCCTCTACAGGAACAGGTTTAGCTGCGGCCACTAGTGTTGGCTGGTTCTGTACAGGAATTGAACTTTGCTGTTGATTAACACGAACCGGGGTGTTGCGCTTTACGCTGATACGGGTATCTTCTGTTTTCATTTCAAATTCTTGCAAGCTTGATTGATCCACGAGCTTAATAATCTCGCGCAGTTCATGCATTTTAAACATAGGAATCTCTCCTCCTTATATTTGTTTAAGACCGACTAGTTGGTCTGACGAAACTAAAGAACGTCTTGATACACCAGATTAAAAGTCATGAACTCAAACCGACTAGTTGGTCTGAGTAGGCCTAAAAAAAATCTTTCATTATCGGAAAGGAAACTTCATCACGAGCATGTAAAAATAAATGTTGAAACTTAGGGTTAGTCTTGGATTCTTCGGTTAAGGCCGAGTGTAAAATAATGTCCGCATAAATATTCGCAATTTCTTCAATGGTGTTGCGCCCTTCCTTCTGGTACCACTTATAAATCCAATTAATCATCCCGAAAATCGCCATGGATATAATAGGAACAGGAAGTTCCTTACGGAATTCTCCACAGTCAATCCCATCTTGAATTACCTTAAACATCAGTTCCTTATAACGATCCCGCTTCATCTCAATTTCCCTATAATACTCTGGTGCAAGGTACGAACTTTCTTGATAAAATACGGTAACCTCTGACTTATACAAGTCAATCATCATGACAAAAGACTTAATAATGGCGTGCAAACGTTCCGTTGGCGTACTCCACTTTTCATAAGCCTCTTGCCCCTTCTCCAGGACATACGAAATGAAGTGGTCATGTATTGTATACAGCAGCTCGTCCTTGGACTTAAAGTTGTGGTAGAATCCACCCTTTGAGGTTGCGCTTTCTTTAACAATCTGGTCGACAGTTACCCGGTGGTAGCCATTCGCCTCAAACAAGCGCAGGGATGTTTCGATGATACGGTCTCGAATTGATTTCTCTGCCATTCTTTGTCACCCCACTTTGATAGTAACACACCCAAAAGAAATAAACAATTCAAAATTTAAAAGAGCATTCCTTTCGGTAAACCGAATGAAATGCTCTACGTCTTTAAATCAAAAGGTTAAATAGATTTGGGTCTTTGTTGATTTCAATGCAGTGGAAACCATGCTGCTTCATGCGATCAATGAGCGGCTGATAATCCTCTGGGTGTTTTAACTCGATTCCTACAAGAGCCGGCCCGTTATCTTTGTTATTTTTCTTCGTGTACTCAAATCGGGTGATATCATCTGTTGGCCCGAGTACTCCATCTAGGAATTCTCTTAATGCACCCGCACGTTGAGGGAAATTAACGACAAAGTAATACTTGAGTCCTTCGTAGATGAGGGAACGCTCTTTAATTTCCTGCATCCGGTCAATATCGTTGTTTCCTCCGCTGACTGTACATACAACCGTTTTGCCTTTAATCTGGTCTTTGTATAGGTCTAGTGCTGCAATGGAAAGAGCTCCAGCCGGCTCAGCTACAATAGCATTTTCATTGTAAAGCTCTAGGATGGTTGTACAAACCTTGCCTTCTGGTACAACAATAATATCGTCCAACAGCTCCTTGCATATCTCCATGGTAAGATGACCCACTTGTTGCACCGCAGCCCCATCGACAAATTTATCAATATCCTGAAGCGTGACGACATCATTAACGGCTAAAGATTCTTTCATTGAGGCAGCCCCTTGAGGTTCTACCCCAATAATCTTAGTTGAGGGACTGATTCCTTTGACATAAGTCCCTACGCCAGATGCTAATCCGCCTCCCCCTATCGCCATAAAAATATAATCGATCGGGTCTTCCACATCATTTAAGATCTCCAGACCCACGGTTCCTTGCCCAGCAATTACATGGGGATCATCAAAGGGGTGAATAAAAGGCATTTGATGCGTTTGGGAATATTTCATCGCTTCCTTGAAGGAATCGTCAAAAGTGTCTCCTGTCAAAATAACCTCCACAAACGTGCCTCCAAACAACTTGACTTGGGAGATTTTTTGTCTTGGAGTTGTGGAAGGCATAAAGATCTTTCCTTGGATTTGCAGCTGATGGCAGGAGAACGCTACCCCTTGAGCATGATTCCCTGCGCTCGCGCAGACTACGCCGCGGCTTAGCTCATCTTCAGACAGGCTGCGAATGAGATTATAGGCTCCTCTAATTTTGAAAGAGCGGACGATTTGAAGGTCCTCCCTTTTCAAATATACATTACAGTCATATCGATCCGACAGAATCTGATTTCTCTGCAGAGGTGTACGTTGGATTACATCTTTTAGTACATGATTGGCGACAATGATATCTTCTATTTTTACCTTGTTCATTAGATTGTTCCTTTACTCGTAATAGATTTTATTTTTTCAAAAAATGTTCAATGGCTTTTTTTACACCTTGGTCATTATTGCTTGCAGTGGTGTAAACCGCTTCCTTCTTTATATCTTCAGGAGCATTCTCCATGGCCACACCAATCCCTGCGTAACGAATCATATCGAGATCATTGTAGTAATTGCCTATAGCCATGATCCCCTGTACGGGAATTTCTAAATAATTCGATAGATATTGAAGAGCGTTTCCCTTTGATGTTTCCTTGTGCATAATATCGATAAAGGTGGGGCCGCTCTGGAAGCATTGTACGGGAATATGACTTAATTGAGCCGGCAGATCGTTCATAATCGATGAAATCTGGTCTGGTGGAGCGAATAGGGTTGCCTTCACTATAGGCTCCCTTACTGTAGTCATATCCGTAACGATCTCCGGATTAACCAAATACTTTTTATACATACTTGCAATTTCTTGATTATGCGGCTTCGCATACATTCCTTGGATTGAAGTCAGATCTAGATGGGCACCGGTCTGATCTAGAATGCCCAGCAACTCCGGATGGTCTTGAATGGCGAGCTGCTTCACAGCCAAATTAGTGTTCGTAGGGAGGTGGTGTACAATCGCCCCATTGTCCGTAACAAGAAAGGACTCCATTCCCATTTCTTTTGCTATATTCATAGTAGCTGACAAAGCCCTGCCTGTACATAGCATTATGGAGATGTCAGACCGCTGCAATTCTAGTAAAAGATCTCGTGTCTCATGGTCCCATCGATAGTTATCATCTAATAGTGTACCATCAATATCGATCGCAATCATCTGTATATTATTGTTCATGGTCCCCCCTCCCTCCTATCTATCGCAAAGGAATAGATTGTATTTTTAGTAAATTCAACAGCACATAAGGCTCGCAGTCTATCATACCAGACCTCAGAATAGAAATCAAAAACTTATAGATTTACGAAACGAACATTTATTCGTAAAATAGAAGAATAGAGGTGATAGAATTGAAGCGAAAGCAAAATATACACGATTTATTGAATGAGTTAAAAATAGATGAACGATTTGCGAATCAAATTTCTCACTGGCACACGCTCCCTGAACGCGAGGCCAATCTGGTCCCTTTTCCATCGACACTAGATGAGCGCATCTGCGATTCTCTTGTGCGAAAAGGGATCCGAGCTCTATACAGCCATCAAGCAACCTCTTTCGAAGCTGTAGAAAAAGGTCATCATGTGGTTGCCGTTACCCCCACTGCTTCAGGGAAAAGTCTTTGCTACCATTTGCCGGTTATCCAGGCCATTTCCAAAGACAGCGATACCAGAGCACTTTATTTATTTCCAACTAAGGCCTTGGCTTATGATCAGAAGACGGAGTTGAACGATTGGGTAAACGATATGGGCATCCCCGTGAAAAGCTACACGTACGACGGCGACACCCCTTCTAATATAAGGCAAGTGGTAAGAAAAGCAGGAAATATTGTCATTACGAATCCTGACATGCTTCATTCGGCCATTCTCCCCCACCATACGAAGTGGGTTTCTTTCTTTGAAAATCTCCGTTATATCGTCATTGATGAGCTGCACATCTATCGCGGAGTATTCGGTAGCCATGTAGCGAATGTGATTCGGCGCCTTCTGCGAATCTGTACTTTTTATGGAAGCACCCCGCAGTTCATCTGTACCTCAGCCACGATTGCGAACCCTAAGGAGCTAGCCGAACAATTGACCGGACAATCAATGACCCTTATCGACAATAATGGAGCTCCTGCAGGGAAAAAGCACTTTATTTTTTATAATCCTCCTGTTGTGAATCAGCAACTCCACATTCGCAAGAGCGCTACGCTCGAAGCAAGATCCTTGGCCGAGAACTTCTTAAGCAATGGAGTGCAAACCATTGTCTTTGCAAGAAGCCGCGTTCGTGTGGAAATTCTGTTGAGTTATCTGCAGCAGTTAGTCCAGAGAAAGCTAGGTCCGAAATCGATTCGCGGATACCGAGGAGGCTATCTGCCTGCAGAACGGCGCGAAATCGAACAAGGCTTGCGAAGCGGGGATATCATGGGGGTAGTCAGTACGAATGCCCTTGAGCTAGGTGTAGATATTGGCCAGCTACAAGTATGTATTATGGCTGGATACCCTGGATCCGTGGCCAGCACCTGGCAGCAAGCGGGGCGCGCTGGTCGACGCCAAGGCGAGTCCGTGGTGATTATGGTGGCCGGCTCCTCTCCCTTGGATCAATACGTCATGCGTCATCCGGAATACTTTTTTGACCGGAGCCCTGAATCAGCAAGAATCAATCCGGATAACCTGATTATTTTAGTCGATCAGTTGAAGTGCGCAGCTTACGAGTTGCCCTTTCAGGCAGGGGAGCAGTTTGGCGGGGTCGAGATTGAGGAGATTCTGCATTTTCTCACGGAAGAGCAAGTCCTCCACTTCCAAAGAAACAAGTGGTACTGGATGAACGATTCATTCCCAGCTCATAATATCAGTCTTCGCTCCGCTTCCCAAGAAAACGTCGTGATCATTGATCAGAGTAATGTCGCCAACGTTCGCGTTATCGGCGAAATGGATCGTTTCAGCGCGATGACCCTTCTACACGATGAAGCGATTTACCTCCATCAAGGAGTTCAGTTTCAAGTAGAAAAGCTGGACTTCGAAGAAAAGAAGGCTTGGGTTCGGGAGGTCCAAGTGGATTATTATACCGATGCGAACTTAGCGGTCCAACTCAAGGTGCTAGAGATTGACAAGCAGCGGACAATGCCTCCGGGCGTCATGGGATATGGTGATGTCACAGTCAATGCGATGGCCACCATTTTTAAAAAGATTAAATTTGAGACCCATGACAACATTGGATCAGGCCCCATCCACCTGCCTGAGGAAGAGCTCCACACTAGCGCCGCTTGGGTCAGCTGGCAAGAAGAAGATCTTCGCTCTCTTGGCCTCAAAGAATTGGAGTACGGTTTAGTTGGTCTTGCGCATGTGCTTCGGCACGTAGCCCCCCTGTTCGTCATGTGTGATCCCCAGGATCTGCATGTGGTTCCGCAACGCAAGGCCGTTCATTCTGGACAGCCGACGATCTTTCTTTATGATCGCTATCCGGGAGGCATCGGCTTAAGCGAGCAAGTCTACAAGCAATGGGATCAAGTGCTTCTGAACGCAGAAGAAGCCATTGAAGCCTGTCCCTGTGCGGAGGGCTGCCCCTCTTGCGTCGGTGCAGAAGCGACTGGGAAAGAACTGGCGCGAGTCCTTATTACGATGATGAAAGGAGTCGGAGGAACTTGTCATTAAAAAGCAAACTGCAGCGGATGAAGTCACACTTAGCCAAGGATGCTCCCAGCCAACTAGTTCCCTCCCCTCCTTCGCGTGACATTCCGTATCTCCCGCAGTGGGAGGAGCTGCAGGCCAAGCCCTTTTTCTTTGAAAATGAATATATCATGATTCGCGAAACCCGTTACCCACTCTCCTATCGGCATGGTCGCTATAGCTTTGAGAAGCTTCCCGAGCTAGTGGAACAGTGGAACCAAGGCCGAGCTTCGCATCCCTTGTCCACGAGTGGCACCCAAGCTAGCGACCTGCTTTTCTTTGATACAGAAACCACGGGGCTTCACGGGGGCACCGGGAATACCATTTTTCTTTTGGGCTATGCGCGGGTGTTATCAGATCAGGTTATTGTTAAACAGTATTTTCTTCCTGGACCCCATGAGGAAGTCGCCTTTTATCAGGGTTTTCTGAGCGATGTGAGGGAATTGAAGAATCTTGTGACGTATAATGGAAAAGCCTTTGATTGGCCACAAGTGAAAACGAGGCATACGCTTCTCCGTGATCTCGTCCCTCAGCTCCCTTTATTCGGACACTATGATTTGCTTCACGGGAGCAGACGGCTCTGGAAGGATCATCTGCCATCCTGCCGCTTATCTATTGTTGAACAGCAGATTCTGGGGGTGCACCGCCAGGACGATACCCCTGGTTATATGGCCCCTCTCCTCTATTTTGATTTTCTGAAGGAACAAGATCCTTCGATAATGAAGGGCGTGCTGGAGCATAATGAGTGGGATGTGTTGTCCCTAATCACCCTGTATATCCACCTGTCGTCCTTGCTGCAGGGCAGGGATTTGGCGGGGTGCACTCCTCATGAAAGATTTCAGATTGGCCGTTGGTATGAGCAAGCAGGCGATCAGTTGAAGGCTGTTGAGTTTTATCGCTCTTGTCAGGACTTGCAGCCCGCTCAGCTTTCGCTTGCTGCTTTATATAAGAAAATGAAAGACTGGGACCAAGCGATAGCGTTGTGGGAGCAAGTGGCAGTAGGAAACTCCCCTCTGTTGACTGAAGTCTATACCGAACTGTCCAAGGGCTATGAGCACCATCGAAAGGATTATGAGCGTGCCCTGTTCTACGCGGATAAGGCCTATGAAACCTGGAAGCTATATAGAAAGAAATTAGGAAAAGAAAAAGAACCGTTCGTGAAGAGAATGGAGAGGCTGGAGAAAAAGTGCAAGTTAAGATAAAAGGTGTCGCCACGGCGACACCTTTTGCATTTCTTAGACATCCCATTTTAGGGTAGATATTTTCTGATCTTGTTCAAATGCATATCCAATTTGGTAAAGCTTCGCTTCATGTAACGGCTTGCCAATGAGTTGCATGCCGATCGGCAGGCCACTTGCCGAGAAACCGGATGGCAATGCCAAACTTGGCAGCCCAGTGAGGTTCGTTGGTCCGTTCAAGCGAAGTAAAGAAGCAAAGGTGGGTTCTTTATAGCCATGGATATCCGTTTCTCGCTCCCCGATTACAGGTGGCAATATAGGCAGTGCTGGAGCGATTAAAACATCTACCTGCTCTAGCGCTGTGAGGAAGGATTGACGGATTTCGTGTCTCAACTGTTGAGCCTTCACATACTCATAGGCAGGCGTATCTTTGCTTAACTCTAATCGTGACCGAACTTCAGGCTGGAACTGATCTGCCCGATCTAGATGCTCGAGGTGAATAGCATAAGCTTCCCCTCTTACCGTCATCAGCTGAGCCCATGAAGCTTGCGACAAGTCTATACTGACGGGTTGAATTTTCATACCTAAATTTTCAAAAGCTCGAATGGCTTCTTCTATTGATTTTCTTACGGAGTCATCAATGTGTTCATAATAGAAACGGTCAGGCACACCGATCACCATATCCTTGACACTCCGCCCAATCAAACGAGTAAAATCCTCTTTTGGCTCGTTTAAGGAATACGGATCTCGCGCATCAAAACCAACTAAATGGTTAAGCATGATTGCATTATCTTCGGTGGTACGGGTCATCGGACCCACATGATCCAGAGTATAGCCTAAAGGAAAGACTCCATACTTGCTCACACGTCCAAAGGTCGGCTTCATCCCGATAATACCGCAAGCCGAAGACGGAATACGAATAGAGCCCCCCGTATCAGTACCTAAAGCGGCAAAGGCCATAGCCGTAGACACCGCTGCCCCAGAACCGCTGCTAGAGCCCCCGGTCATTCTCGTAGGATCATACGGATTGCGTACCGGACCAAAGAAAGATACATCCCCTGATGGACCATAAGCAAACTCATGGGTATTGAGTTTTCCAGTAATAACGGCGCCAGCCTTCCTTAAATAATCAACGACGGTTGCATTGGTTTCAGGGATATAGTCTTTGTAGATTTGCGATCCCATTGTCGTCCGAATGCCAGATGTGTTAATAAGATCCTTTAATCCAATAGGGATACCATGCAGAGGGCCTCTTAAATGTCCGTCTAGCAGCTCTTGCTCGAGCTTTTTCGCTTGATCCAGGGCTTCATCCTCTAGAATCGTGATAAATGCATTTAGCTTAGGATTAAGGCGGTTAATC
>JBEQAI010000009.1:0-22909 GCA_041640415.1 Ammoniphilus sp.
TTTATATGAACCATAGTGCATTGAAAAATCTAGGGTACGTGATAGATGAAATTCCCTCCGTATCACCCTTGCAACTGTGGTCGAAGTTCTCGGATGAAAGCTTTCAATTGGCACTAGATTCGATCATTCTTGGCGAGCAGGAATCCATTGAATTTGAGACTAACCACAAAAAGAAAAACGGGCAATACTATCCTGTAGACGTAAAAATTCAGCTTATCTCCGAAAAGGGTAAAGCACCATTATTTATGGCCATTGTCCAGGATAGCAGCCCTCGAAAAGAAACGGAAGCGATACAGAGGAAAGCGGAACGAGCTCTGCTGTACTCCAATGTTCTAATCGATTAAACGAGTGTTCCTGATGCTAGGGTGTAGCATCAGGAATTTTCATTTTTAGAGGCTTTTTTACGGATGATCTTCTTTAACAGGTGCTTCGTAATCCGTGTCCTCTTGATTATCCCGAATCACCTTTTGTAGCACAAATGAACTAAAAACCAAAAACAGGCCTGTCACACTATAGTACCCTTTCTCCACGAGTGGAGCGTCCATATTATAGATACCAATAAAGAAAAAGCCGCATGCTAAGCTAAACGCAGCCCAAGCTAAAAAAGTAAAGGCTGGAGTATTCCGTGTACGTTTTTTCATATTTCCTTCTCCTCTTTCTTAGAGAATTGATGATTCTAAAACGAGTGTAACAACTTCACCAGCAGCCGAAAAGTACCAACAATTCTTGGTACCCCTCAGAGTGAGGGTGCTGAGCGGGAGGGAGGCCCGGATCGAGGCGTGATAGAGGCTGTATGAGGCAATGTACCTTTCCTTATCTTCATTTTTCTTAATTTTTAAATGAATAAAAATACAGTTTTATGTATTGACCGTTTCATATGACATGTAATATATTAATGAACGAACATTCATATGAACGGGAGGGATAATCGTATGCTAGATTGGCTGAAGCGGCTTTTCCTAGTATTTATAGGGCTTTTTATTACATCGCTAGGCATCAAGATACTATCCCTCAGCCAGTTAACCTTCGGCGGTACTGCGGGGATTGCAAGTACCTTAACCTATGCTACGGACTTTTCTTGGGGTGTCTGGTTCTTTATCGTTAACCTACCTTTCTTTATAATCTCTCTACAGAAGCTTGGGAAATGGTTTACGGTTTCTAGTTTGTTATCCATTACCGGCATATCGGTGATTCGTGATGTGTTAGACCAGCTTGCCCTGCCGATTATCCCAAATGCGGTACTCGGATCGGTTGCTGCAGGGTTATTGATTGGGATTGGGGTAACGTTAGTGTTAAATAATGGTTCTTCACTAGGAGGCATTCATATTCTTGCCCTTTACCTAGATGAACGCTTCAAGATCAATCGTGGATTAACGATCGTGATCAGTGATCTGTTGATTGTGTTGACTGCAGTGGTTATTATTGGCTGGCTTTATGCCATGATTTCCGCAATTTCCATTATCATAGCAAGTACGATTATTGGACGTTACAAAAAGTCTCCTATTAAAGAGATCGTGGAGAAAGAAGAAGAGGCTTACTCCCTTTCTCATTAATACCACGGACTGCGGACATTAGGTTCTTTAACATGAACAAAAAAAGAGGATTAAAATTGAGAGGGCATAGGTTTCAGATTTTGTTGAACCTGTGTCCTTTTTTCTCCTATTTGAGGGGGCTTCGGAGATAACGGAATCAGTGTCCCTTAATAGAAAAAAGAGGGCGTCCTAGGGTGGAAAAAATTGAAATTCACAAATTATTTGAGTGTTCGATTCGCATTGGAATGGCACAGATGCCTAATGATGCACTGAAACCGTCCGAGAACGGAAATGTAACCGGTATTCAACGATCTCCTGCTTTAATCTATGTCGAAAATACAAACCAAAAAAAGAAGGGCTTCTTCCAACATAACGTTGAAAAAAGTCCTTCTTTTGTTTTTTACTTCGCAGCAGCGTAACGCTTGCTCACTTCGTCCCAATTTACAACGTTCCAGAAAGCGGAGATGTAGTCAGGACGCTTGTTTTGATAGTTCAAGTAGTAAGCATGCTCCCAAACATCAAGACCAAGGATAGGAGTCTTGCCTTCCATAAGAGGGCTGTCTTGGTTAGGTGTGCTTGTTACTGCTAGGCTTCCGTTGTCAACAACCAACCATGCCCAACCAGAACCGAAACGAGTAGTAGCAGCCTTAGCGAATTCTTCTTTGAAGCTATCGAAGCTTCCGAACTTGGTATTAATAGCATCCGCTAATTCTCCAGCTGGAGCACCGCCGCCATTCGGGCTCATGATCTGCCAGAATAGGGAGTGGTTAGCATGTCCGCCGCCATTGTTGCGAACAGCAGTGCGGATATTTTCAGGAATGGCTTCCATGTTGGAGATTAATTCTTCAATACTCTTGGAAGAAAGATCATCATGTCCTTCAAGGGCTGCATTTACGTTATTTACGTAAGTTGCATGGTGACGGCCATGGTGAATGTTCATGGTTGTCTCATCGATATGAGGCTCAAGGGCATTCGCAGCATAAGGCAATGCAGGTAATTCGTACTTAGGCATAGTAAAGTCCTCCTAATATATTATGTATTTACTTCCAAATTTTATTATAGTTAATTTCCTATACTAAATCAACAAAAAAGTATCATAACTAGGTTGGGCGCCGTAATCCGCCCCGCCTTTCAATCTCATTAATAATGGTATGATGAAAGCTAACACCTTCCGTGTTTAAAAAACCTCCCATTTGAGCCATCACATGATGGTGGAATGCTAATTCATTAAGTGACCATTCCGAAACGGGTACATCTTCAAGCTCGCCCATCTGGCGCTCTTCAAACATAAAAATCCCTCCCTTCCTATCTTTAGGATGTAAAGATTAAAGGATTTTCATTCAGCCAAAAGTGAAATATAATGGAAGAGAATAAATTAGGACCTAGTACTAAAAAAGGAGAATACACACATGTCATTTCAAGGAAAAGTGGCCCTTGTTACCGGGGGCTCTAGAGGAATAGGCAGAGAAATAGCTCACATGCTTGCGGACAAAGGATGTAATCTAGTCATCAATTATTTGCGCAACCGTTCGGCTGCTGCCGAAACAGCAAAAGAGCTAGAAGCTAAGGGGGTTAAAGTCCTTCTAGTGAAGGGGAACGTTGGTGAAACCGAAAAAATTAAAGAAATGTTCAAAGAAATCGAGGAGCATTATGGTCGTCTTGATTACTTTGTCAGCAATGCAGCCTCTGGGGTACTTCGCCCGTTGATGGAGCTTGAAGAATCTCATTGGGATTGGACCATGAATATTAATAGCAGGGCCTTATTGTTCTGTGCCCAAGAGGCTGCTAAACTGATGGAGAAAACCGGGGGAGGTAAGATCGTCAGCTTATCTAGCCTGGGCTCCATTCGGGTGCTTGAGAACTATACTACAGTCGGGGTCTCCAAGGCTGCAGTAGAAGCTCTAACCCGCTATCTAGCCGTAGAATTGGCGCCTAAAAATATTGTGGTAAACGCGGTTTCAGGAGGAGCAGTAGATACAGATGCGCTCAAACACTTTCCTAATCGAGAAGAAATCTTAGCCGGTGCAAAAGAAAAGACGCCTGCAGGACGAGTTGTAGAGCCACGAGACTTGGCCAATACGGTAATGTTCTTGCTAAGTGACGAAGCTGGCATGATATGCGGCCAAACGATTATTGTAGATGGGGGAATATCTCTGATTATGTAAAGAGGGGCTCTGCGGAGCCCCTTTAACTTTTAACTCTAACGATCATTTCCACTTCTACCGCAGCTCCGCCGGGTAACGAAGAAACGCCGACAGCCGAACGGGCATGCTGCCCGCGCTCTCCAAAGATCTCCACTAGTAAATCAGAGGCTCCGTTGATGACGAAAGGCAAATCATGAAAGTCTCCATCGGTATTTACGAAACCTACGATCTTTACAATGCCTTCGATTCGATCCAGATCACCCAGAGCAGCCTTAAGGGTATTGAGGTGGTTAATCAAACACTGTCTAGCAGCTAGATAGCCATCTTCCTTACTGATTTCCTGACCAACCTTCCCTTTATATAGAAGCTTTCCATCGGATTTTGGGGTCACACCACTTACATATAGGAAAGGCGGAGCATAGACATATGGAGCATAATTGCCAGAAGGCTTCGGCGGTGCACTGAGTTGGATGTTTTGTTCTGCCAGTTTTCTGTCAATAATGGAGCTAGTCAGTTGTTCCATGCTAATTCCCCCAATTGGTTAATTTTAAAAATAAACAAAAGAAAGATAATTTAGGTTTCACCTTTAGATAAACATCCCATATAATAAATTAAAAACATAATAATGGTGGTGGAGTTTAAATGGATAAGCCTATGAATGTCAAGGGTGTATGCAACAAGTTTATTGGGTCGTTCCGTGGTGAGGATTGGGAAACCATTGCAGAATTGGGTACGTCAATTAGAAAACTCCAAGTTAAAAAGATTGAAACGAAAAAAAATAAAGGTTTAGTGTTCACATCTAAGCACGGTGTTCTTAATCTATATGCTCAGAAAGAGGGAAGTGGTTTAGTCACCGGAAGCCTCTTTCTCATGGGGAACTCGGTTCAGGATATTATGAAGCAGCCCATCTGGAAGGTATTCCATACTGCCGCTTATTTGTTTCAGTCTAATGCTGTGATCAATTTTTATCCAGCAGAAGGAGAGCCAGTGGAATATAGACAAGGAACGCTATGCCGTGAGCCTGGGACCGTGGACCCCAAGCTGGAACGAAAAATCGATCAGTTCCTCAAGCATTTGCGAATAAACTACCTCTTAGAGCGTTTGCATGAAGCGATGCAAAAAAAGGATAATAGACGAATCGGTTGGATAAAGGAAGAGTTAGGCCATTTGAGCAAGTTAGCTTAACGGCTTAGCTACAAGGGCGACATAAAATCGTAAATTTCCGTTTAATTTGTGAAGGTTGGAAAAGTGTAGCAATTTAACCGGAGTTTTACGATTAAATCGAAATTAAGAGTTGAAAAGTCACCCTCATCGGCTAATTAGCCGGAAATATACGACTGATTCGCCCTTCCTAAAGATAATCTTCTAAAATAACCGGAATTCTCCGGTTATTTTAGTTTAGAGCTCAGTCGCTAGCACCTACAACCCAATCATCAAGTTCGTCGACAAATTCTTCAGAACCTTAGCGATACTCATCGCCACAATATAACCCGTCTTCGGATTGTTGGGAGAAGGGGTATTCTGAATCTGCAAACGGATCTCCCCAAACTTTCCGGAAGCAAAGATCTCATGTACATTTTTATTGATATGAGGATCGACGAATACCTGCACCTTTGTTTGATCAAGACCAATGCCTGCCAAACTGAGAGCAGCTGAAACATTTACACTTTCAGGAAATCGCCTCGACGATTCTCGTGCGTTGCCTTCAAATACACATACAGGCTCTGTTAACTCTTGCAGGTTAACCTGCTGCTCTACAATAGTCCCCATCCAAGCCTTTGGGGGCTTACTTGTTTTGAGGGTAATTTCATCGAGCGGGCCAATTGCTCCTGCAGCGATACGATCAAGCCCGCCAACCGCTGCGGAAGGAACGATCAACTTGGTTCCGGATTCTTCGGCAGCCTTCAGAATGGTATCCATTAAGGTCTGGTCATTAAAAGCTCCCACACTAGAAACGACAAAGTTGCTCCCACTGCGCAGAGCTCGTTCGGCGTATAACTGCACCGCATGATGGCCGGCACCTTCCACAATAATATCTAGGTCTTGGTTAAAGAATTGATCAGGATCATCTACAAAAAGTTCTTTGGGATATTCTGATTCAATTCTTCCTCGATCCCGTACCAATAACGAAACCAATGTAACGTTTCCCGCCTTGTTTTCAAAAATATATTGGGCTACATCTTTCCCAATTGTACCAAATCCGATAATTCCAACTCGAAGCATAGCAACCTCCATGTTAAATAATGAGTAGGGCAACAACAATCATTAATAGAAAAGCGATGGAATACCCCACATTCCACGCCACGATTCGAAAAGGACTAACCTTCATGATAGAAGACATAATGCCAGAAGTGGCATTAAACGGTCCAAGCAAGAAGGTAGAAACGGCTCCACCCAACAAGGCAAGGGCTAGCTGCTCAGCTGATATGCCAAGTGAGGCCGGTTCAAGAGATTCAGCCAGCAGACCAATCGCTAATGCCGGATGCATACCTAGAAAAGCCAGCAATAGGGGGACTAAAGGTAAAATAGCCAGGAACGCTTGCGGACCGAACAAGTGGTCAAGATTAATAATGGCTTCGTTTAGGAAGCTATTTGACCCTGTGACCTGAAGGGCAGCCACGAAAAAACCTGCACTTAAAAAAATGGCAAATTGATCGCTCATTTTAGGAAGCTGATTTTGAAAGTGCCCAGCCACTTCCTTGAAAAAAGCTCTCGTTTGACCTAATAGTAAAGACCAGATTAGAGCAAAGGGAACGGTAAGGATAATAACCGTGGTAATGAGTCCGATTGGAAACATATGTTCCAGCATGGCGATAGAAAGAATAAAAAGGACAACAGCGAAAGCCATTTGAAGAAGCTTATTTCGCCATTGGACAGGGTCAGGGTTAGCTAAGGCAGCTGCAATCTCCTCTTCGCCTTCTACCAGAACTTTAGGAATTGATTTTTCATACCTTTTTCGGTTGAACTCATACAAGCCCCAATTAATGAATAATCCTACGAAGCTAAGAGCCAGTAGAAGAGGAAGCATACTCAGCCAGCTTACATGAGTAAGATCAAACACGACTCCCACAATAGGAGCTATGGGTGTCCATAGAATCGGCAGGGAAAATCCTTGAATGATTCCGATCGAGGTAAAGCGAGTCGTATTTTTAATGGGAAAGTGCTCGACCGCCCTCTTAACGCTGTAGTACATCATAGGAAGAGTAGCTAAATTCATAAAGCAGCTAAGGAAAAAGGAGTAAAAAGAAATCGTTCGATAGAGACTTGATGGACCTTTAATTTTTGTTTCAAGTACATGGCGAATCGTATCGCTATACCCTCCGATCCGTATAGGCACCGCAATGAGCGGGATGATGGAGAACAAAGCGAGTAAATTAAACATGCCTCCAAAGGAGGTTAGGTAGACGGAGGTAGGCATGGCTTCCTTCCACAATATCGCCAGACCCAATCCTAAAAATAGAATGGCCAAACAGCTAGCGATCCATCCAGAGCGGGGCAGGGATATAGCAATAGATACGATTGCGCAAACAGAGAGAGCTAAAGATAGCTGCGAAAAGCCAAGTACATTCGTAAGAAGGAAGATCATGATAGAAATAGAATAAATGCCTGTCCTAAACAGTGTCATGGATCAACCTCCTCGCTTGTATATTGTATACCAAAAATAATAGCATGAAGAACATAAATAAACAATAGGAGTATGAGGGAAACCCTTTACAAAAAATTCTATTGTAAATTTTCTAACAAAGATATGTACATTTACACAGTGGATATGCTAGGATTTATGGTATACAATATCCAGTAAACAAAAAAGGGGGTGTAATAGTGAAGTCCTATCTATTAACAGAAATGACATGGCCTGAAGTCAAGGACGCACTCGAAACTGTTAAGCTTGCCATTATTCCTGTTGGTGCTCACGAGCAGCATGGGCCTCACATGAATGAAAGCTGTGATGCAGTTCTTGCTACACAGTTATCCAATCGCTTAGCAGAAAGATTATTTCCACACGTACTAGTCACACCAACAGTCAATATGGGAGTCTCCATCCACCATATTAATTTTCCTGGCACGATTACACTGAAGCCAGAAACGCTCATCAGTATTCTGCGAGATATGGTTTGGTCCCTTAAGCAACATGGGGTTGAGAAGTTCTTATTTTTGAACTCGCACGGTGGGAATCAGTCTACATTAAGTGTAGCCTGTACAACCTTGACTCATGAGCTAGGGGTAGAAATCTTCTATGCTAAATCCACTGCGTCTGCCAAAAATGCGCTTAAAGAGCATGTGCAATCTACGCTCTATGGGCATAGCTGCGAACGTGAAGTTTCAGAGGCTCTATATTTGGCCCCGCAACTCGTTCGCTTGGACAAGTTGGAGAAGGGAGATATTGTAGAAGGAAAGTGGAGAAACCTGCGTCCAGGCAATCCTTTGCAAGGTACCTATCAGTATGAGGAAATGACGGCAAACGGATGTATTGGCGATGCCACGAAAGCAAGCTATGAGATTGGTGAAAAAGTGGTTGAAGAAGCTTTAGATGGCTTAGAAGGATCTATTCGAAAGTTGTTAGACCTCTAGTTTGGGAGTTATTACCGCTGGAGATTACTTGCGCACGATAGTAAAATGAGGACAATAAAAGCGCTTTCATCCTTCTCTTTTCAAATTTATTAATCGGATGATTTAAACGTTTACTTTTTTGCAGTATCTACTAAAACTATTGAGAGAAGGTGCTACGATGTCATTAACATTAGCTCATTGGATGTATGCATTGGTTACACTTATTGTAATCGGGACGATGCTTTTCCGACGTGGGGTCGTTCTTCCCACTTTAGTAGGTACTTTAGTTGTAGCGTGGATTTACAAAGGTAGCTTTATTGGTGGATTACAAGCCATTTTTAATGCCAACCTCGTAGCGGCGAAAGAGCTTTTTAGCATTTTCTTGATTATTACCTTCATGGTAGCTCTTCTTCATTCCCTGAAGGATCTCGGGGCTGACCGAAGAATGATCGAACCGATTCAAAAGGTCATGTTCAATGGTCACATGGCTTTCTGGGTATTGATTGCCGTTACCTTCTCCATTTCCTTGTTCTTCTGGCCTACTCCAGCTGTTCCGCTTATTGGTGCTTTATTAATCCCTGCAGCTGTTAAAGCCGGACTTCCCGCTATTGGGGCTGCTGTAGCTGTTTCCTTGGCAGGGCAAGGAATGGCGCTCTCGTCCGACTATGTTATGCAGATTGCTCCTATGTTAAGTGCGAAGGCAGCAGGTGTTGAAACGTCTCTCGTTGCAGGCAAAGCGTTCACGTTATCCTTAATTACTGGGATAACCGCTATTGGAATCGCATACATGACGATGTTCAAGAGCATGAGAAAAACAAATGATCTAAAAATTGATAACGAATTGAACACTTTGGGAACTTACAGTGCGCAGCATGAAGTAGCTGCAGCGAGTCAAGTGATGAGTGCAGAGGATCAGTCGGTTCTTGATCGTTGGGGCAAAGTGTTTGCGGTTCTTGTACCTTTAAGCTTATTGGCCGTCGTCGTTGTCATGGCATTCTCCAAGACAGGGGATTCTGCTTTTGGCGGATTTGAAGGAGGAGACGGAGCCGCCTTTATTGGAGGCGTAGCTGCGATCCTGCTTGTACTGGCTTCTGTAGCTTTTGGACGCGCCCATGCTTTAGATAAGATTGCTGATCATATTACGGATGGATTCGTATTTGCTTTCAAGGCGATGGGACCTGTTGTTCCGATTGCAGGGTTTTTCTTCCTAGGAAGCGGTGAATTTGCAGGCTCCATCATGGGATTGGCTGATGATGCTGCCAAGCCAGCGTTTTTGTTTGATATCGTTAGCTCCGCGCAAAGTCTCGTTCCTCAAAGCGCGTTCTTAACAGCCTTTGGAATTCTTATTATCGGTATCATTACAGGTCTAGATGGTTCTGGTTTCTCTGGCCTTCCGTTAACCGGTGGTTTAGCAGGGGCGATGGGACCAGGAGTTGGCTTAGATCCTTCCACTTTAGCTGCTATTGGTCAAATGGGAGCGATTTGGACAGGTGGAGGAACTTTGATTGCGTGGTCTTCTCTTGTGGCTGTAGCCGGTTTTGCTGGTGTATCGGCTATTGAGTTGGCACGTAAAAACTTCTTACCGGTTATCATTGGGTTGTCTTTGTCTACACTAATTGCACTATTCATATGGTAAATAACTTTAAAAACTTTTGAAAAATGTTATTGACAGTTTGGTGAACACCCTGTAATATGTAAGACAAGAGCTTCGGTATACCAAATACCAAGCTCTTCTAAAAAACAAACTTTGGTATACCATATGCCAAATACAAAAAACATGAAGTTAGGTTACACTTTCTTGGTCATACTAAATGAGGGCCAAGCACCAAAAATATGAACTTACATTCAAGGAGGAGTAAAAAATGGCAGAATTATTATCCCGTGACGAGTTTAGAGCAGAATTGGAAAAGGCAATCAAAGGACAGCATTCATCCGTATCACCATTTGCAAAAGCTTGGTCTGAAGGATTGCTAGAGCGCAAGCACTTTGCACTATGGGCTGAGAATCACTACGCATATGTTGGACCATTCGCTGACTACTTAGCTTACATCTACGCTAGCACTCCGGATCAATACACTGACGCTAAAGACTTTACTCTTCAAAACATGTGGGAAGAAGAGCTTGGCGGCGACAGACACACTGACTTATTGATTCGCTTTGCAGAAGCTTGCGGAACGACAGCTGAGCGTGTAACAGACATCAGCAACATCCTTCCAACTACCCTTGGTTTACAAAGCTGGTGCTATGCAGTAGCCATGAGAGAAAACTTCGTTGTTGCAACAGCTGCACTAGTAGTAGGGTTGGAGTCTCAGGTTCCAGCTATCTACCGTAAGCAATTGCCACCTTTGAAAGAAAAGTACGGATTCACAGATGAAGAAGTAGAATTCTTCGATCTTCACATCGTATCTGACGAAATCCACGGTGAGCGCGGATACCAAATCGTTCTTGACTATGCAACTACTCCTGAATTACAACAACGTTGCCTAGATATCGTACGCACTGGTGCGAAAATGCGTTGGATGTACATGGAAGGCCTATACAACTCCATGAAGGAAGAAATCGAAGCAAAGATCAACGCTTAGTTAATAGATGAAACCTATACGGCAGTTTCCTCGAGTAAAGGGAACTGCCGTTCCAATAAGTACGATAGGAGAGGTGAGAGAAGCATGTTAAAAACAACAGTCCAAACTTTTAATAACCTAATCAATGGTGAATGGGTGGCATCAGGTTCAGGTAAAACTTTTCAAAGCATCAATCCAGCTGATACCAACGATATCGTAGCGGAATTTCAAGCTTCGACAGAAGAAGATGCGTTTAACGCGGTAAGAGCAGCTGAGCAAGCTTTCGCTGATTGGGCGAAATTAACGCCGTCTAATCGAGCTAAAATTCTGAACAAGGCAGCCGATATCCTGGAGAGCCGAGTAGATCAGTATGCTGAAGAATTAACCCGTGAAGAAGGAAAGATTATTGGCGCAAGCCGTATGGAAATTATGCGATCTGCTGCCACCTTCCGATTCTATGCTGTTGAAGCACTAACCTTTACAGGAGAAACGTTCCCATCTGATGATCCAACGGCTCAGATTTATACGGTACGCGAACCATTAGGGGTTATCTCAGTTATTACCCCATGGAATTTCCCAATTTCCATTGCCGCTCGTAAAATCGCCCCCGCTTTGATGACAGGTAACACCGTCGTATTTAAGCCTTCATCTGATACTCCTCTGATTGGGCTGCGCCTGGTTGAGGCTTTAGTTGATGCTGGTATTCCTAAAGGAGTCATTAACTTTGTAACAGGATCTGCTTCCCAAGTGGTTGGGCCGCTCTTGACTGACCCGGCAGTGAAAGCTGTTACCTTCACTGGATCCACAGGTGCAGGGGAGTCCATCCAAAAAGCTGTGGCTCTTACCACACGCACCCAAATGGAGCTAGGCGGAAAGAATCCGTTAATCGTGATGGATGATGCGGATGTAGATAAAGCGGTTGAGCTTACTATTAAAGGTGGATTTGAGTTAACAGGTCAGGCATGTACAGGAACAAGCCGTGTCATTGTGATGAAATCTGTCCATGATCAATATGTAAGCAAGCTAGTCGAGAAAACAAAAGAATTGAAGATCGGAAACGGTATGGAAAAAGGAGTGGAAATTGGTCCTTTAGCTAATGCCAAGCAAATGAAAAACGTTCTTCATTATGTAGAAGTAGGGCAAAAAGAAGGAGCTAGCTTAGTCTATGGCGGTGAGCGTCTAACAGGGCCAAAGTTCGATAACGGATACTATGTAAGACCTGCAGTATTCACCGGTGTAACGCCTAAGATGACGATCGCTCAGGAAGAGATCTTCGGACCGGTTGTAGCCGTAATTACAGTAGACAGCTTTGAGGAAGCGCTAGCGATTGCGAATGATGTGGAATACGGCTTGTCCGCTTCGATTGTTACGAATAGCATCGCAACAGCCCAGAAATTTGCAGCCGGCATTCATTCCGGTACAGTGAAAATTAATCGTACAACAACAGGGAACTTAATCAATGCTCCATTCGGCGGATTAAAAAGATCAAGCACTTCTACCTTTAGAGAGTCTGGCCGAGTAGGATTAGAGTTCTTCACACAAACCAAGACCGTTTACTTTGGATATTAATAGGGATCTATAGGAGGATATTAAGATGAAAAAAGCTCTTAAATTAGAACGTGCAGAAGCGAAAGTCATGATTGAAGCAGCGATCAAGAAGTCTGAAGAAATTGGGGTATTAGAAACGGTTTGTATCGTTGATGACGGAGGATATGTCATTGCCCTAGAAAGAATGGATGGAGCACGCATTACAGGCCCGGAAATTGCGATTGCAAAAGCCTTTACAGCAGCGGGACACAAGCGTTCTACCCACTTATTTAACACAGAGCCAAACGGTCCTGCATTGCCAGGAAACGAAGCATTTGGAATTCAGCATATGCTTGGCGGAAAGTTTGCCATCTTTGTGGGTGGATTCCCGATTGTGGTAGATGGTCAAGTGATCGGTGGAGTGGGCTTAAGCGGCGGTAATGGTGAACAGGATACAGCGGCTGGAGTGGCTGCATTGCAAGCTCTTAAAGAGCATTTAGCTAAAGACGGCTATGACGTCGTTGCAGAACCGAATCTGAAGTATTAATTTGAAGCTGAAAGAAGGAGTCGGAAATGTCCTATAAAGATCTTTTCATTGGCTTTGCCCGCTCCGGATTGCTAGGGTATGGCGGAGGTCCTTCCGTCATCCCCCTCATCAGATATGAAGCGGTAGAAAAATACAAGTGGATGAATGATGAGGAGTTTGGAGATATTCTAGCTCTGGCTAACGCTCTCCCCGGTCCGATCGCGACAAAGATGGCGACTTATATTGGATATCGGGTAAAAGGGACGTTAGGGGCTCTTGTAGCCGTACTCTCGCATATTATTCCTACGGTTGTGGCTATGATTGCGTTGCTAGGCTCTTTATACGCCATGGGACAATCCGCCATTATAAAAGGAATGATTGCAGCAGTCGGACCGGTTATTGGAATGATGCTTGCGGTCATGACCTATCAGTTCCTGCAAAAGACGTGGAAAGGGATGGGCATCGCCGGCAGTATAGCCAGCATTGGTGTAGCGATTGTGGCGCTAAAATTCATAGGAATTCATCCTGCTATTATGATTGCTATTTTTATTGCTTTTGCTTTCATTAAGACTTTTATTCGAAACAGAGCAGCCACAGAAGTGAGCCATCAGGGTTCCACGATGAATCGGAGTGTTGAGAAATGATTTATTTACAATTGTTTTGGGCGTTCTTTATCTCAAATATTTTGGGATATGGCGGGGGACCACCCTCAATTCCACTGATTCAAGCAGAAGTAGTAGACACTTATAAATGGTTAACGCTGAAAGAGTTTGGAGATGTTCTTGCGATCGGAAATGCCCTTCCGGGTCCTATTGCTACCAAGATGGCCGCGTTCGTCGGGTTTCAGGTAGCGGGAGTAGCCGGGGCAACGATCGCGTTGATAGCGACGGTATTGCCTTCCGCCATTGCGATGGTCATCCTTTTTAAATCCGTAGCGTACTTCAAGGATTCACCTTATGTAAAAGAAATGACAAAATCCGTCCAGCCAGTCGTGGCTGTTCTACTAGGAATCTTGGCTTATCAATTCTTCATTCACGCCTTTTATGATAGCGGAATGATTCACACGGCTATTTTAGCCATTGGTAGTTTTGTCGCGATGGAGGTCATCAAGATTCACCCCTCTATTGTTATCGTGAGTTCATTGGCATATGGGGCCATTTTACTAAGTTAATAGTTTAAGGAGAGAGGAGGTGCGATGATGTTACCCCATAAAGAGGACTGGGTTGTGGAAGAGCTTGTACCCATCAGGGAGAAGGTTTACCAGTACCTGAAAAATGAAATCTTGTCAGGTGAATTGAAAACTGGAGAAAGATTAGTAGAACGTGAACTAGCTGATCGCTTAAAAATTAGCCGTACCCCGATTCGCGAGGCTTTGCTTCGCTTAGAATCACAGGGATTTGTAACGACCGTCCCACGTAAGGGGGTCATTGTTTCCCAAATCTCTCGCGAGCAAGTGCTGGAGGTCTTCTCCATTTTGTCGGCTTTGGAAGTGATGGCTGTACAGTTAGCTACTGAAAGGCTTGATGAGGTTACTTTGCACGAACTAGATCAATTGATAGCTGAAACGGATCGTTTAACGGAGCATGAGGAAGATCAAGAGATCTCTCAGTTCCATATACGAACGAATGATTTTTTGTATAGGGCGGCTAAGAGCCCGCGATTGCACGATATGCTAAAGGATCTCGTGGATTATATACGAGCCTTTGCCCATATCGGTTATGAGGTGCCGGGACGTATGCAGCAGGCCTTAAAAGAGCACAAGGACATCTTACTAGCGGTAAAAGCGGGTCAGGCTGAACTTGCGATGAAACTGACCAGAGATCATATTGAACACTCGCGAAATGCCTATATTCATACCATTGATTCCATTAAGAAAAACAAATAGGGAGGGACCATTATGGCAAAGATCGAATTTCAAACTTCAGGTAAAGTGGTTCAATTTGAGGATGGAGTAGAAACTAACCTTTTGGCAACTGCCATTCGCAACAATGCGGAACTTCCTTACAAGTGTGGAGGAGGATTGTGCGGAACTTGCAAGATTCATGTGGAGGAAGGGGCAGAGAACATGACCAAAATCCGTAAGCATGAAACGCATCGTTTAACAGAAGAGCAATTAGCCCAAGGCTACCGCCTAGCTTGTATGAGCTTTGCCAAGGGCGATGTAAAAGTGACTTGGGATGGGAATGTAAAGGTGAAAGAAAATGCGAAGCTAAAAGCGCATTGGGAGTCTAAATAAACAGGTAAAGGAAGATGTGTCCGGAGTGGGCCATCTTCTTTTTTTACCGCATAGGAAATTATATGTTACTTTAAATTGTTAAAGTAAACTTAATTTCCTATCGGCATAAAAAACTTCCTCTAAAAGCGGTCTGGCTACTTTGAATTTACTCCGATAGGAGTTTTTTTTATGGCCTGGCCCAGGCGGATCGCTCGGATGAGGTACCGCAAGTCGTGGACAGTTCACTTTGATCACGAAACCGATCATTTTGCTCCCAAACCGGTAATGATTACAAGACCTCGCGAAGGTTTTTCGAGATTTGGAGTGATTTTGGACTACTTTTTCTAAGAGCATCTAAACTTCGGGTTAGAGTCTCTGAATTTTAAGCTGCTTTTATAAGTAATTCCGCTTTTTTTTATGATCCTTGTCCGCTCTCGAACCCCATAACTGGCGTCCTGATCCGTTTGGTCACGAAATTTTGATTTTGCTCACGGAAAGGTGGCCGATGCTCACGAAAGGATGCCGTTTGCTCACATACCTGGTACAATTCCAAATAACGAGCCTACTTTGATCACGAAACTGAGCGTTTTGCTCCCAAACCGATAATGATTACAATTAACTGGAGGACCTCTTTATGTTTTTTCGAGGTTGGGAGTGATTTTGGTCTACTTTTCTAAGAGCAGTCTAACTTTGGTTTAGCTTTCAATTTCAAGCTGCTTTTTCAAGTAGTTCTACTTTTTTTATCATCCCATGCCCATACTGGGTTCGGATGATGAGTCTTTTCGTGTTTGCATCCAGCAACTCTAAGAATGGGTAGTCACACATGGTATATCAAAAACCATATAATATAGAAACTCGAATAAGATTATGATATATATAAAATTAACTTTCTCTTCCGTAACATATCAAGTACAATTTGATTAAATCATATTTGGATGGCTTACATGAGGATAAGGAGGGTACAAGCGTTGGCAGAGTTCGGTTCGGAAGACTGGAATGCAGAAATCGTCCCCATAAGGGATAAGGTCTTTGAATATATTAAGAACGCTATATTGAGAGGGGAATTTAAATCCGGGGAAAGGATTGTGGAGAGGGAGCTCGCAGAGAAGCTGAACATTAGCCGAACTCCCATCCGGGAAGCTTTATTCCGCTTAGAATCTGTTGGGTTTGTAAAAACCCTTCCCAGAAAAGGCGTGGTCGTTTCCAAGATGACGACAGAGGAAATTATCGAGGTTTTTACGATCCTCTCAAGCCTAGAAAGATTAGCGGTCAGATTAGCCGCAGAAAAGCTAAATGATGAGCATGAAGCTGCTCTGACTGATCTCATTGAACGGATTAATCAGGAGCTGGATGGGAATCTAACGGAAAAAGATTATTCCCAGTTCCACTTAGAGATGAGAGACATTATACATCAGGCGGCACAAAGTCCAAGACTATACGAGATTCTTACAAGTCAGGTTGAGTATATCCGCGCCTTTGCTTTTGTATCACATGAAACCGTTGAGCGTCGGAGACGTGCGTTCGAGGAGCACCGAGACATCGCTGTAGCTATCGTGAACCGTGACGTAAAGCAGGCTGAGGAGCTTGCTCAGCTGCATATCGAAAACTCCAAGCAGTCTTATTTAGAATCGCTGGAGAAAATGATTGGGAGTACCTAGAAATCGTATGTAAACCATACGATTTCTTTTTTTTTCGACAAAAATACTTAAGGTTGAAAAGGTATAAATTGGTTTATAATGATATTATAAGAAAATTCTAACAAGGAGGCTGCGGACATGCTGGATTTTGAAGCGTGGTTGTCATGGCAAGCAGAGGTTACAGACGCCATTGATAGGGAAGAAATGGAGTTAAGAACGTATAAAACCATGGAAAAATTACTGCTTGTCCGCCGAGATCGTGCTGAACAGCTGGAGCGAGTTATAGAAGTACAAGAAATTGATACCCAGCTTTTTCAGGTTAGGATGATGCAAAGGTTGAAAGCGCTCTTAATCAAACGTTGGCAAACGGAGTTTCATCAGACGGCACGAACCTTGTTTAGTTCATAATCAAAGTAGGGGAGAGGGGGCAAGCGCCCTCTTTTTTCGGCCTCATCCTTGCAGGGATGTCAAGAATTTCAAAATATGCTTACATTTATGCTCAAGGAAGCAGACAATAGATGATCAATAGTGTAAAATAAGAGAAGATCAAACGGATAGGGAGGCCCACAGCTGTGAGGATCAGATCTTTTCGGTTAGGAGATTATGTAGCGATCACTACGATTTGGAGAGAGACAGGCTTAGAGAAGAAAGAAGCTGAATCGATGGACGACCTAGCCAAACAGTTGGCTTGGGACAGTGAACTCGTACTCGTAGCAGAAGCTGAGGAGCGGGTTATAGGCGTTATCGTTGGGACCTTGGATGGGACCAGAGGTTATTTTTATCGCTTAGCAGTAGACCCTAGCTACCAAGGGCACGGTGTTGGCAAGGAGCTGGTGCAGGCGCTAGAGAAACGCTTGAAGCAAAGAGGGGCCAAGCGCGTCATCATCATGGTTAATCAAAATAACAAGACGGTGATCCCTTTTTACAATAGTCTAGGATACGAGGTTCAGGAATATATCACATTATCGAAGAGCCTTTCATCTAACTCATAATCGTTGAAAGGAGAGAACAATGGCTTCCCCGGGAACTTATATCAGAGTAGAGAGCTATAAGCATGACAAGTCATTCCATAGAGCATGGGACAAGACCATGGTTCTTCACGTTAGCGATTCGGTGCTGATTGGTGCGAATGATAATGTAAGAGTAACTGAAGCAGACGGCAGGGAATGGAGAACGAGAGAACCTGCCATTTGTACATTCGGTCGAGGACAGTGGTTTAATACCATAGCTATGCTTCGCGATGACGGAATTTACTACTATTGTAATATCGGCTCGCCCTTTTCTTTAAGACAAGACGTGCTGTCCTACATCGATTACGATCTGGACGTCAAGGTGTATCCTGATATGTCCTACGTGATTTTGGACAAGGAGGAATTAGCTGTCCATAGCAGGTTGATGCAGTATCCTCCAGAAGTCATGGCGCAGGTTAATAGAGCAGCCCAGGAAGTGGTAATGTGGCTCCAGGAGAAGCGGGGAGCTTTTCACCCCGGATTCGTGGAGCGTTGGTATGAGCGCTTCCTAACATTACAAAATAAATGAGGCTCCTTCTGCATTATGCAAGGGGGTTTTTTCATTTTTCTCGCTTTTTAGCGTAAGAATAGAACCAAAGATGAAAAGTGAAGGGACGAGGGCATGGACAGCATAAAAAGATACTTTGAGTTTGTAAGACCTTACTGGAAACTGATTGCTTTGACTATTATCATAGGCTTGCTTAAATTTGGAATTCCTTTAGCCCTCCCGCTGGTGATTAAATATGTTATTGATGATCTCTTGCTCGCCGATTTAGCCGCTGAAGTGAAGCTGGAGAAATTGTTCTGGATCATGGGAATCACCTTTATTGTCTTTACGGTTGTTCGCTATCCCATTGAGTATTATAGGCAATACTATGCCCAGTTGTCAGCGAACCAGATCCTTTATGACATTCGTGACCGTATATTTTCTCACCTGCAGAAGCTTTCATTAAGATATTATCAAAATACGAAGGCCGGAGAGGTGATATCGAGGGTCATTAATGATGTAGAGCAGACAAAGAATTTCATCATGACGGGTTTGATGAATATTTGGCTAGACCTGGCTACCCTCTTTATCGCCATTGCCATCATGTTTACGATGGACCCAGGCTTAACCCTTGTTGCCATATCGGTTTTACCTCTTTATGGCTTTTCCATTAAGTATTTTTATAAGAGATTAAAGCATTTGACCAAGGTTCGTTCTCAGGCCTTAGCTGAGCTGCAAGGACATCTTCATGAGCGCGTGCAGGGAATTGCTGTGGTTAAAGGATTTGCTCTTGAAGATCATGAGCAAAAGCATTTTGATAAGCGGAACCAACGTTTCCTTGATAAAGCAGTGGATCACACGGTGTGGAATGCCAAGACCTTTGCTGTCACGAACTCCATAACAGATATCGCTCCGTTACTGGTCATTACGTATGCTGCTTACCAGGTTGTTCAAGAGGATTTGACGGTAGGAGCACTCATTGCTTTTTATGCGTATATGGATCGCTTATATAGCCCTTTGCGCCGTTTGGTGAATTCCTCTACTTCATTAACACAATCCATTGCCTCGATGGATCGCATGTTTGAGCTGATGGATGAAAAATACGATATTCGGGATAAAGAAAGAGCTATCGAACTTCAGGAGGTTCGTGGCAGGGTGGTGTTTGACCGCGTATCGTTTCGCTATCGAGATACCGGAGAAGAGGTGCTTCGCTGCGTAGATTTGGTTGTAGAGGAGGGGCAAACGGTAGCTCTGGTTGGGATGAGCGGCGGGGGAAAATCTTCTCTTATCAGCCTTATTCCGCGTTTTTACGACGTGTCTGAGGGAGCCGTCTACCTAGATGGTTATGATATCCGCGATGTAACGATGAAGAGCTTAAGAAGCCAGATCGGTATGGTTCTGCAGGACAACATTTTGTTTAGTGATTCGATACGGGAAAATATCTTAATGGGAAATCCAGACGCCACAGAGGAAGAGGTTATTCTTGCAGCCAAGGCAGCGAATGCCCACGACTTTATCATGGAGCTGCCAGAAGGATATGATACAGAAATCGGAGAGCGCGGGGTGAAGCTTTCGGGTGGACAAAAGCAGCGAGTCGCTATTGCGAGGGTATTTCTGAAGAACCCAAGGATTCTTATTTTAGATGAAGCGACTTCGGCGCTGGATTTAGAATCAGAGCAGCTGATTCAACAGTCGCTGGAACGGTTAGCAAAGGATCGTACAACGTTTATTGTGGCGCATCGCCTATCTACGATTACCCATGCCGATAAGATTGTTTTGATTTCTGATGGAAGGATTGTAGAAACAGGTACTCATCAAGAATTAATGAATGCACAGGGTGCTTATTATAAGTTATATACCGTACAACACCTGGATCATCCGGTGGCAGAATGAAAAAAAGAAAGTCTCGACCTGTGCGAGACTTTCTTTTTTTGCCTTACTTATTAAATTCAGGATCATCATACGGATTCGCAACCCAACCTGCAGGTTCAATGAACAATCGGACGGCCACAACTTGGCGATCTTCCATTAAAGTAAAGAAGTGAGGCTGATTCTCAGGAACAGAGATAACATCTCCCGCTTCAAGCTCTACATCAAAGTAACCGGTGTCTCCCTGTCCCTTGATGATGAATATGCCATGGCCAGCGGTGATCGCGCGGACCTCATCTTCAGTATGAGTGTGAACTTGTTCAAACTTCTTCAGCAACTCCTCTAGGTTGGGAGTCGATTCAGAAAGGGCTACAACATCCCAATTCACATATCCACGACGTTCGGCAAGAGATTTAATGTCGTCTTCATAGGCCTTGAGCGTTAAGGCTTTTTCTTCGTCCGTTAAGTTCGTTCTGCCTTGTAGTTCAGCAGGGAGCTTGGATGTGTCCCAGTGCTCGTAGAGAACCCCTTGAGATTCTAAGAACGCTCCAACCTTTTGGTTTCCTTCTATACGTTCCCCTGTTTTTCTTAGTACGATAGATGCCATGATTATTTCCTCCCTTTAGTTGATATATATTTTACTTAGTTACCTTGAGCAGATCTTGATGCACAAGCGATCTTGCCTGGAGCAATCTTAAGTGATATTCAAACAAGAATTCAAATGCTTCGACATGTCGCTTGGTCTCAAAGTCATTTCCGCCCCAAGCATAAATGCCATGATTGCGAATTAATACACCTGGGATGCGCGGATTTAGAACTTTTTCAATTTCTTTAGCTAGCTTGGGAATATCAGCATAATTTTCGACGATAGGGATTTGGATAACCGCACCCTCTTCCCAAATATCAAGACCTTTGATCAATTCCTGATTTCCAATCTCAAAGTAGCCTTGGTTGCCATAAAGCTCTGACACCACATTATTCGCGATGGTGTGTACATGAAAGACGGCTCCAGCTTGAGGGATATTTCGATAGATCACCGAGTGAACCAGGGTCTCGGCAGAAGGCTTCAAGTTGGTCTGCTCGACGGGCAAGGCATTCGCATCGACAAAAAGATAATCCTCTGACGTAATCTTGGTCTTATCCTTTCCGCTGGCTGTCACAGCGAAAATGATTGGATCCTGGTTGGACTTGATGGACAAATTTCCGCTGGTACCGGGAAACCAGCCCCGATTGGCAAAGTTCTGTTTTACCTCATTAAGCTTTAAGATAATTTCCTGTCTTTGTTCTGCATGAATGGAGAAGTTCATGCTCACCCCTCCTTTTGAATTTCTGCTTGTAATTTTTTCAAAATATCTATGACTTCGTAAAACGTATGGAAGGAAGAGTGGGGGAGCCCCAACTCCTCACACTTGTCTTTTAGGAAAGATCGAGCAATTGTATAGTCGGCGATTTTTGCTCCGGCAAGATCGGTGATGCTGTCTCCGATGACGACCTTATAATAGTCGTCGGAGGGATAAGAGCGGATAATGCTCGTCTTACACATCCCGCAGTCAACATCGCAATGCTCATCGCAGGCATGGGGCCAGGTGATTTTAATCGTTTCCCCATCAAACTCTGCGCTATTGCAATAAATTTGTTCGGACAGGCCAAAGGGTTCAAGCTTAGGGTAAACGAAAAAGTCAATTCCACCGCTTGTAATAAGCAGTTGGATGCCTTGTTCCCTGGTATATTTAACAAATTCCCTGAATCCATCCCGGATTTGAGCAACGTCTACGACGAATTTAATAATATTTTCTTTCTCCTGGCTAGGAATGAGGGAAAACAGTTCGCCGACGCCCGTTTGAATCGTTTTTTTCTGAGCTAAAATGTCCTGGACAATTGCTTCCCATCCGGCTGGAGCGAAATGCTTCATAATGTCCACAATGTTATCTTTTTCCGTTATGGTCCCGTCAAAGTCACAAAACAGGATGAGTTTCTTCATGGCTTTACGATCCCCCATTTTTCAATGGCCGACTGCAGGTCAGGATCCGTAGAGTCCTCAAGAGAGATCCCTTGCAACACCGCATCGATAGCCGCTCTGAACGCTCTTCCTCCGCCCACAGGGCCGCCCGGATGGCCATGGATTCCTCCTCCCGCATTCACGATATGATCCATTCCAAAGTCCTTAAAGAGCAACGGAACCATTCCTGGATGAATGCCTGCAGAAGGAACAGGGAAAGCAGCTCGCAAGCCTGCCTTTTCTTCTACTAAATAACGGGCAATATCTAAAGCTTCTTGCTTAGGCAAGGCAACGGAACCATAAGGGGAAGGGAAAAGAACGATGTCTGCTCCAGCGAGTCTCATCAGCTTCCCTAATAATAGCGGAGATGTAATCCCGTAAGTAGAAGATTGGTATAGAGCTCCTGCCATCGCTGGATGAGCCATTATGGGAACGGTAACGTCTGGATCTCGGCTAAGCTGAGTTAAAATATCAAAGCCATAAGGCAGGACGTTGAGCAGCAAGCAGTTCGCTCCATTTTCAATTGCGTGCTTGGCACGATCCATGAGCTCGGTAACCGGACCCGTTAAATTAGCGGCATAAAGAACCTGGCGCCCGGATGCTTCAATCACGTCCTTGCAAGCTCGAATACGCTCCAAGAAAGGAGCACGCTCATCGGCAAAGAAGATCTCATCGTCCTTAACCAGATCCACTCCACCTTCCACCTGCAATCGGAACTGATCGACGAGCTCCTGCAAGGGTAGGCCGATGCAAGATTTAAATATACTCATAAAAAGTGGCCGGTCCTGAACATTTAGCTTTTCTCGCACACCCGTGATTCCGAATTTTGCTCCAGGGAAAGCTTGAGTAAA
>JBEQAI010000010.1:0-22739 GCA_041640415.1 Ammoniphilus sp.
TGACAACTTAGTTCAGATTGCGCGAGAGGCCAACCTCTCGATTAATTTCGATTTATTGCAAAAGGATATCGAAGATAGCAATTTTGCCGAGCAGGTCAAAGGGGATGTCGCCATTGGGAACCGCGCAGGCGTAAGGGGCACCCCTACCGTATTTATCAACGGAAAAGAGCTCCCAGTTCAAGATACCTTTAATTACGAAGCCTTTAAAGCAGCCATCCTTGAAGCTCAAAGCGGTTCGCAATGATCAGACAGTACAGCCTTTACTTAGCCTGGCTACTGTCACTAATTGCCACAGGCGGCAGTCTTTATTTTAGTGAAATCATAGGCTTTATCCCTTGCTCCTTGTGTTGGGTACAGCGCATTTTCATGTACCCGCTCGTCATCCAATTAGGAATCGCGACATTTAGGAATGACCGAGGCGTTATTCCTTATACCATTCCCTTAAGCATCATCGGAATCGGGGTCTCTCTGTTTCATTATCTCAAACAAAAAGTACCGATGTTCGACCAAGTGCTTCCATGCACAGTAGGGGTACCTTGCAGCGGACAGTATATTAATTGGTTAGGCTTTATCACCATTCCCTTCCTAGCTTTGATCGCATTTACTCTCATTACGATCTTGCTATGGATAGGAAGGAAAGAGCAGTGAACCCCACTTCAGCTCAGGAAAGAAAAAGAGGCTAGAATCTAGCCTCCTTGCCTTGCCTACTGTATCCACAGCTTAAACAAACCTTCCGTGATGCCAAGGTTGTACATATAATAAAACCCGAACGCCGTACTGACCACACCTGTCGCTTGGGTAAGAGCCTTGTTAAGCCCTACTTTGCCTGTACTAATAACAAACGGAATGCCGATGATCGTAGTAAAAAACAGCATCCCCACAACCGTGCCTGCGCCGAATATCAAGATGTAGGCAGCACCCTCCCAGACCGAATTAACGGTGCTCATCGTGAGCAAAACCATGGCCGCACTTCCAGCCAACCCGTGGATGAGACCCATAAACATCGACTTGCTATAAGAAACATCTCCAGCTGTGTGAACATGATCATGTCCCTGAATACGAACGTTTTTCACCGATCTCACGGCTGCAACTCCAAAATAAACCAGCATGATCCCGACCAAAAACTCTAAGGACATGGCCCATTTTTCCGGTAGCTCCCCCTTCATCAAAATGAGTACGATCCCCACGATAAATAGCGTTGCCGTATGTCCCACCCCCCAGAACACCCCAGCCAAAGAAGATCTCCATAGCTTTTTACTCTGGCTGGCGATTGTCGAGACAGCGATTACGTGATCCGGCTCTATGGCATGCTTAATACCTAAAATAAATCCAAAAAACAAAATTGATAGTAATCCAACTTCTTCCACGACATAACCCCCAAAAGAAAGAAAATGAAAAAAAGCATCCTTCTAAACGAAAGATGCATTACGCACAACAAAATAATAGTTACGTAACACCTCCCCTAATTCCCGTAAGGTTTTGCACAGTGTAGTACCCTATGGCAGGTCTCCTGACTTCGCTTCAACCATCGATCTTCCCTTCCCAGTCGCTACAACCAGTGGTTTCTAAGATAGATGTCAGCATTACAGTGGCGGGTCCGTGTCGGAATTGCACCGATCTTCCCTATTAAGCTGTTAACCTAGTAACAGCACCATAAAGCAAAATATTTGATTATAGACTATACACTACCATAACTAACCAGTACTTACAATGGCCCCTTGAGAATTCTCATCTGCCACCACCGTACAGTTCCTACCCTGGGCTTTCGCCTGGCCTTAAGCGCCAAATCTCTTTCTATACCCACACTTTCTGCACAATTCTTCCACCGCTTCTCTTCTGGAAAATCCATAGAATAAGCTGTTCGCTCTTTCACTTTCCACAATTTCGGAGAACGGTGTGCTGTGGACATTGCCTAGATTAATAACACCTTCGCCATCCAGACAGCATGGAACTACCGTTCCATCCACGAGAATCGCCGCTTGGCTGCGCAGAGCATGACAAAATCCTTTTCCATCATCTTCAGGGGCCTGTAGGCTCGGCCATTGAAATTCATGATCTTGATTTAAATAAACTCGTTCAGCAATTTTAACCCCGCTGCCCGGCACCACTTTTTCTTCGATTCTAAAATCAAGGTTAAACTCCTTCTCAAGAACTTCAAGCGTTTCTCGATTTCTGCTTTTTTGCAGGTTCGTCGTGTTATCCTGATCTAAATTCCAAAGTCGAAAGGAAAAAATCACCTTATGCTCCGCCGCTTCTCGGACAAACGACAAAATATCGGACAAGTAGCCTGCTCGATCCTCTGAGCCCTCATGCCCGTCAAAGCTATGAAGCGAGAAGTTCATTTGGCGCAGGGCTGGTTTTCCTATTAGCTTATGCTTCACTTTGGCAATCAACGTTCCATTCGTGGTGATGTTGACCTTAAAGCCTTTTTCATGGCTCAGATCAAGCAACTCATCAATTTTGGGATGGAGAAGTGGTTCTCCCTTGACATGAAGATAAATATGGTTCGTGTGTGGCTTAATCTGCTCCAATATATGATTGAACGTATCTAGTTTAATAAAATTCGCATTTCGAGCTGTCTGCGGGCAAAAGGTGCAAGCCAGGTTACATACGCTTGTGATTTCGATATAAACTTTTTTAAATGTTTTCAAAGCTTGGCTCCCCTTATTTTATAGTCAAACTACATTATATCGTTATCGATAAGGGAAATAAACACTAAGGATCATCGTTTATTACTACCTATTTCTATCAATACTTGGTTTGGTAACCATACAAGTCAGCATGATTATTCATATTATGTACAATTCAGACAAAGTGAGGTGAATATATTGAGATTTTTTCGTGCGAGATTGCGTGGGAGAAATGAAGTACCTCCTGTACAAACCAATGCCTTTGGCTTTGCCCGATTCGTATCGAATAGAAGCAAGACCCGAATCAGATTTGCCTTAGACGTAAGAAACATTAGAAATTTTGTTCAGGCCCATATCCACGCAGGTCAACGGGGAGTAAACGGACCGGTTATCGTCTTCCTATTCGGGGCTGACCTAGAAACACTTGAACAGCAAAATGGCATTACCACTCGTAGAGGGGTGATCAGAGGTACCATCACAGACCGGGACATCGTACCTAATGATCTTGGCATTCGAACAGTGAGGGACTTGCTAAGGGCTATGAGAAGAGAATTAACCTACGTTAATGCTCATACCGAGCAAAACCCTGCGCCTGGAGAAATGAGAGGTCAAATTGTCCCTGTAAGAACAAATTCACGTCGATAGCCTTCAGATCGGGAGCCTCTTTCATAGTTGCTTCTTTATAGCTCAAGGAGCAGCCACAATGAGCTGCTCCTTAACTTATTCTTCCCTATCTGTAGTAGTCTCCACAACATGCCTCAGCATGGAAAGCTTGTTGTCCCAAAACTGTTCAAAAAACGAGAGCCAATCCTTGAGCTCCAATAATGCCTCAGGATGGAGCTTATAGCGTGTCTCTCTTCCCACCTTAGTCATACTCACAAGCTTCGACTCTGACAAGATACGCAGATGTTTAGACACAGCCGTTCGGCTCATCGGAAAGTGATGGCTAATCATGGTAACGGGTAATTCATCATAAGCAAGAAGTTTAAGCATTTTTCGCCGTGTTGGATCGGCGATGGCATCGAATACATCATGCTTGTGCAGGGCTGACATTATCCTTCAACCACTTCACGAAGCTTCACGCTAACAATAGCCTCCCACCCATTATCCATTCTATCACGGATAACGGAATGTTTTTCTTGTACTGGCGGCATGAGATCATCGGGTTCACCCCAGCCGGAATGAACAAGGGTAAATTCCGTTTTTCCGCCTGTCTCTTTCAATTCGAACGATACTTCCCATCCATTTCCACCCCAAGAAAAAGCCAGTCGATGTGGAGCCGTAAGTTCGAGCACCTTGCACGGAGTGGGCCCAAATGGTGAGTGAATGGTAAACTCATAGCCGATCTCAGCTTTAAAATCATTGGGCATAAACCAAGAAGCAATTCCCTCAGAAGTGGATACAGCTTCCCACACCTTCTGAATCGGTGCATCAAATAAGGTCGTTTTACGAATAGCCTGCAATGGCATGTTTAATTCCTCCAATGAGTCAAATATGTAACCAAACGGTTTCATAAAACCCATTATAGGGAACCTTTTGGTTTCATGTCAAGACAACATGTTCTAGATAATGTTCTAGCTCCTTAAGGCATGATGCGACAAGATCGAATTCTCCCGCTTTTGCGGCTAGCTCCATTTCCCGACCAATCCTGCTAATATCCTCGAAGCCATAACCTGCACCAAACCCTTTCATACTATGCCCAATCATCTGTATCATTTCAAAATCTCGATGAGCGAGAGCCTCTTTCAGTATCACCAGATCCTTGAGGCGATTCTCCATGAAAACCGGAATGAGTTCTAGTAAATCAGGATCAATTTTTACTGTAATGCTTTTCATCCTTCTCCTGCTCCCTTCTATCTTTAGTAAATTGTTCGATTGCATCCAACAAAATCTTCTTTTTGATCGGTTTGGTTAAATGGGCATTGCAACCGCACTCGAAGCTCTTCTTCTCCTCATCTTTCAAGGCATAGGCGGTCAGCGCGAGGATGGGAGTCCCCTCTAGATTCGATTGCTGTTCCCATTTACGGATTTCTCGGGTCGCTGCATACCCATCCTTCACAGGCATTTGCATATCCATTAAGACAAGGTCATAATTTTTTTGCTTAAACCTCTCAACCGCTTCTTCCCCATTCAGGGCATAATCCACAGCATAAGGTCCGTTCTTTAGAAAAGCCATGACGAGCAGGCGATTATCATCATTATCCTCGACCAATAAAATCTCTTTTTTCTGTCCGGAAAGATAAGCTACCGCATTTTCCTTTACTGATTGAGAAATGCAAACTTGATTGTTCGCGGGTGGAGATTGAAGAGAGCAAGCAATCGCTTCAAACAAATCTTTTCGTTTTATTGGTTTGATCAAATAAGTTGCGATACCCATCTGCTTAGCTCGAGCCATATCCCCTTGGCGATTATCCGAGGTAAGCATCATCACAGTTAACTCTGCATGAGTGTTCAGTTCCTTTAACCTTTCCACCAATTGGAATCCATCCATGCCCGGCATACGGCAATCAAGGAGAATGAGCTTATATTGATGCTGCTTCATACAAGCGAGGGCTTGCTCCCCACTCTCTGCTTCATCAATTCTTGCTGCGAAATTTTGCAGCATTTCCTTAAGAATAAATCGATTCATCGGGGTATCATCCACCACGAGAATGTTCTCCCCATGTAAAATCTCCAAGCCGATCGAAAGCGGAGACCCTTGATCTTGAGCAACTTGAAGGCTTAAGTCAACGTGGAACGTGCTCCCTTTTCCTAATTCACTCTCTACTTTGACGCTCCCCCCCATCAAGTCAAGCAGTCTTCGAACAAGAGTCAAACCTAGTCCAGTCCCTCCAAACCGGCGAGTAGTTGAGGCTTCAACTTGGGTAAAATCTTGAAAGATAACCTCCCATTTATCCTTCGGAATGCCAATCCCTGTATCAGAGACGATCAGCTCCAAATCCACCGAATCCTTGCCTTTTCCTTGAGAAGCTCGAATATCCACGAGAATTTCCCCGGTATCCGTAAACTTTACCGCGTTGCTTACGATGTTCGCTATCACCTGACGGAGTCGTGTAGGGTCTCCAAACACATGAGTCGGAACCCCTTCCTCTATTCGGTAAATAAACTCCAGGCCTTTCTGATGAGCAGATAAGGCATAGACGCTAATGGTTTCCTCGATTAACTCGTGAAGCGGGAAGGGAATACACTCTAATTCAAATTGCCTCGATTCGATCTTGGCTAAGTCCAGAATATCATTGATGATATGAAGGAGATTTTCCCCTGCGTGCATGAATATGCCTACATATTCATGCTGCTCAGCCGTAAGATCCGTTTCAGCGAGTAACTCAGAAATGCCGATGATCGCATTCATCGGAGTGCGAATTTCATGACTCATCGCAGCCAAGAACTCGGACTTCGCATTAGATGCTTCTAGCGCTTGATCACGAGCTCTTTTCAACTCCGCTTCAAACCACCTTCTTGCCGTAATGTCATAGGCAATCCCAAGATAACCTAGAATCTTCCCCTCCTCATTAACCAGCTTGGTTATGGAAATCTGCACAGGAAAGGGCAGGCCATTCTTCGTAATATAGGTCCATTCTTCATGGATAACATCCTTTTGACCAAGAAGCTTGATAAAGAAGCTGAAATCCTTAACCGGGATGCCCCCTCCTCTGCTCATGAGTTCGGATGGGTCGTGAAAGATCAGGGGTGTCTTTGTCCCAATAACCTCTTCCCGAGTATAATGCAAGTAGCGCTCCGCTCCCCGATTGAAGGTACGGATAATCCCCGATGGATCAGTAGAAATGATCATGTACTCTGTTGTATCTAAGATTGCCGCTTGAAAGTGAACCGCCTCCTGAAGCTTTCGAGTCATTTCCTTAGCAATTGCTTCTGCTTGATCTCTTCGTTCCCTGAAAGCTTGTAGAGTGAAAAAGGTCATCAAACTAATCAATAGCCCGATCACAAGAGTTACTGATGGAGCCAATTCTCCCAAGCCCGTGCTAAAAGACTGTGTAGGTGTGAACACCATCGTCCAGGACTGACCCGCTACCTGAATCTCCTTGACTTCATTAAGATAGGACAACTCTCCATTGATCTCGCTATCCTGTTGATGATGATAAAGCAGCGAGGATAAAGGGGGATCTTGATGCGGTTGATAACTGCTTGGCAAGGTCCCATCAAAAATCTTTAAGTCAATTCCTAACAAAAAATTTTGGATATAGCTCGTTTCAATCAACGGCTTGACATAAAAGGCTCCGAGCACATGGCCTATCCAGGATGCTTTGCGCTTCTCATCCGAGTCAAGCCGAGTATTTTGTTGATAGACTGGCAGATAAACAATAAAACCGGGCTCCCGCTCCCCCTGGTCGGTAATTAACGTAATTTTTTGGGTCGCAACGGCTTTTCCCTGATCACGAGCCTGAGTCGCAGCAGCAGTGCGCATGGGCTCTGTAAAATGGTCATAGCCCACGCCAACAGACATAAAGGGAATGGGATCAACAAACTGATTTAAAAGATATTCCTCTCGCTCACCTTCGGGCCAGATTTTCGAGGAAGGACTTATTCGCCCCATCTCCTCCTCAAAATGCTTCCGATCCCCACCCTTCACATATCGGGCAAAGGAAACAACATGAACACCAGGATACTTAGTAAATAATAAAGACTTATCAACGAATCGTTTCCAAGACTCGTAGGTTAGCTTAGAATCCATGGAAAACAAGCTTTGCTGATATTCAAGGGATAGCATATAAATGGTTAGGCTCTGCTCTAGCTCATTTACCGTTTCTTCCACTTGATTCTGAAAGTGAACCTTCAAGTCTCTTTTTACCCATTGATCCGTCGTATAGGTCATAAATAAGGTAAAAATAAGTAAACTGACCAGGATGGTATGGCCCGTTTTTTTGTTATTAAACAAGCGGCTTACTTGTTTATTCATGAGAATGACTCCCTCCAGCCCCCAGCCTTACACACCCGATTTCTTCCCGACCTTTTTGCCTTGTATAGTGCCCCATCGGCACGATCTATCAAGGTTTGAATCCCAGTGTCTTGTTGGGGGACCATTGACGCAACACCTAAGCTAACCGTGACGTAATTCGATACTTCAGATTGCTGGTGCGGAATCTTCAGGCCTTCTACATTCTCGCGAATGATCGAAGCTAATTGGTATGCATCCTCTTCGCCCTCCTCCGGCAAAATTATTGCGAATTCCTCTCCTCCATATCGCGCGGCAAGATCCCCTGCTCGTCTAGTGGATTCACGAATGCACTGGGCAACCTTCTTCAGGCATTCGTCTCCTCGAAGATGCCCATAGGTATCGTTGAATAATTTGAAAAAATCAATATCAATCATAATTAACGAGATGCCCGACTGCTTCCGCAAAGCTCTTCTCCATTCTGTGGCCAGATATTCATCAAAATGCCTTCGATTCGCGATGCCTGTGAGCCCATCAGAAGAAGACATGCACTGGAGCTTTTTGGTTAATTCGATAAGCTGCTGTTCCCGCTCTTTTCGTTGGTCAATTTCATGCTTCAATCTTAGGGCTGATCGAATTCGGGCAAGCAGTTCAATTTTATCGAACGGTTTCCGGATATAATCAATCGCCCCTGATTCTAATGCGGTATGAATCATTTCAGGTTTATCATTAGCGGTGACCATGATAATCGGAATATCGTGAAAACGGGGATTCTCATGAATCGTTAGGCAGGCCGTGATTCCATCAATATCTGGCATCATAATATCCATCAAAATCAATTCAACTTGATCATCCAACAGCTTGTATGCCTCATTTGCCGAAGCGGCAAGGAGAATTTTATTGTAGCCTTTGTTCCTAAGCTGTGCTTCTAACAACAGCCTTGAATCTAGCGAATCATCTACAATTAATATACTCATGATTCTCACACCCTAACTCTATATCTATAACTAGAATATACACCACCAAAGAACTAGATTTGATAGAAACTATTGCCTACATTTTACAATTCTGTGTCACAATCCGACAAAAACCAACAATTAATAAGACCACTCTGTCCTTCCCCATTCAGGACATTAATAACAGAAATATTTCGTTGTTTCTAAGAAGATTGTTATCGTCACAAAACATTCACAAGCAACACCTTAAATCTATTGACAATGATTATCATTAATTGGTATATTGTATACCATAGGAGAAGGCAAATTACTAAATAATCAGGAGGAACAAACAATGTTAAAATGGATTTTTGGAAATCAAGTAGAAAAATTAGTGGCAAAAAAAGCAAAATCCTTGAGCAATACCATGAATTATAGTAAGAATCACAAATAAGGGGGTACGATATATGCTTAACTTGTTGAATTGGCTTTTTGGAAGAACGGCGGAGAAGTTGGCGGCCAAGAAAGCGAAGAACTTATTTAAGACCATAAATTACAGCCAGATTCACAAAACGAAGTAAAGGAGAAGATCATGAATAACTCATAAACCCCCTAGGCTGGGTTACAGGCAGAGGGGGTTGATTTGTTTTAACGAATGATAGTTTGAATGAACCTTTCTAGGTACGAAACATCCGTTATATTATCATTGCATTTCTCACTGTTTATACACATATAGTTGCCTACCGCTTTATAGTAATTGACAGAAAAGTTAGCAGGCTTTGATTGGGTTAGAGCCGTCACTAACGCGACTTCCCCATGCGATTTACATAAAGAGCATACATCCTTTTTATTGGTAAGGATATACTTTCCCTCGATCCCAACGATCTGATCCTCCAAATTATACACCAAGAACATTTTGTTTAGGGCGATATCTAGCCAACTTAGGTAAGTCAATGACAGGAAATCGATAGCCGATAAATCAGGAAGCTTAAGCTTTTTGATTTTGGGAAACAATTTCCGAAGCTGAGTTTCCGTCACATCTGGAAAAGCCACTCTATACGGTATCAAAGAATGTAAGTGAAACTGAAGTTCTTCTGGTCTATGCAAAACGGAAACCCTTTCTAATACTTGCCTTTGATCTGACGTGAGGTTTGAAAAGCCTTCTAGTATTTGGGTCTCCGCACTGTATCTCACAGCCTCTACAACTCTCGGGTCCGCCACCGTCTTGGATGCATACAGAACATTACGCACTTGCTTCTTGATAAAATTATATTGATGATTCCTAATAAATGGTTTACACATCAGGTCTAGCTCCTTATTTTTAATAGAAAATCAAATAAGGGGCAAAGCCAAATATTAGGAACGACATGAGCACTATTGGGCGATAATATGATTCATCAACCCATGCAAAGAATCGCCCCTCATTAGGCTTTGCATGAGAAAATACTAATGTGGGCAAATTTGAATAAGTTTGCCATCTAAACCACCCCCTCGATCAATAATATACAATAATTTTACATTTACTGCATCCTTACTTCTAGAACCCCATATTTACTCCATTTCTTCCCTTAGTAAAGGAAAACCAAGTTCTACAGACGTCCCTTTACCCGATTCGCTCGTTATCGCGAAAGTTCCCCCATGATTTTTAACAATTTGCCGACAAATCATCACGCCTAAACCTGTTCCTTCCTTCTTTGTCGTAAAAAAGGGTTCTCCTAAACGATCCAGTACATCTTGCGGAATTCCACATCCTTCATCTTGAACGAGAATGGAGATCCCCAGGGGATCACGGTTATGAGCTTCTATCGTAATCTTTCCTCCTTGAACCATCGACTCCATTGCATTTTTAAGGAGGTTGATAAATAGCTGCTTGATTTGATTTTCTTCCGTATTCACGATTTTTGCCTGGGAATGGTCAATGACTGTGACCTGAATATTTTTCAAGTTTGCTTCAGCCTCAATGAAATAAACGACATTTTTTATGATTTCAGTAATATCTGTAGCTTTGAACGAAACGCTCTGCGGCTTAGATAGAATGAGAAATTCACTTACAATTAAATTTATTCGACTTACCTCTTCGAGCAGCACTTTCGTATGACGCTGATCTAGACTTGACTCTAACAGTTGAATAAATCCCTTGATCGTCGTTAAGGGATTACGTATTTCATGAGCCACGCCAGCCGCTAATTGCCCAATTGCAGAGAGTTTTTCTGATTGGCGCAGGTACGTTTCTAATTGTTTGGATTCGGTTAGATCCTTTATGACCTCAAACATCCCAATTACTTGTTGATCAATGATGATCGGAATGACTTTGATATCGATGGCTACAGTATGGCCCTTCTTATGGATAACAGAAATCTCATATTCTTGTGTATGTCCTGCAAGGGCTTTTTGATGATGTTCTGTTCTTATTTTTAAATCCTTAGGAACAATTAAAGAGGAGAATCCGAGCGCCTGAAGTTCGTCTACCGTATAGCCTACAATTTTCTCGATTAAATGATTGCCTTTAATAATCTGCTGATTCAAATCCACTTCCAGCATCCCTACGTTATTATAATCAAAAATAGACTGATACTTTTGTTTTGATACACGGATGGACCTGAATTGCCTGAAAATAAAATACAAAATCATTATGAACAGCAAAACGAGCAGGATCGAACGAAAAGAGATGAGCAAGCTTATCGTCTCAGTATACTTATTTTCGATTTGGCTTCGTTTGGCTTCTATGATTACCTGGGTGTCCGTAAAGGATTGCCTAAAAAGATCAAAGGCTTCCTTCCCTTCTTCCAATAACTCTTGACTGGATTGGATCCCTTGTTGAGTTAATTGCACCTGGTACGTTCCATAATGGGAATACCAATGTTCCCCCCTCTGGACCAGACCCTCGACATGTGCCGCAAGAGAGGGATACGCTTGAAGCTTCAACGCTAACCTTGCCTCTACCTCGTCAAAAGCCCGTTTTCCTTCATGAAATGGCTCTAAAAACCTTGGGTCCCCCGTTAAATTAAAGCCTCTTTGGCCACTTTGCTGATTTAATACGGAGATGTACAGTTCATTAATGTCACGATGGATCTCATTAATTTCTTTCTGCAGCATTTTTTCCTTATCAATGACATGCAGCATATAAGTATGACTCGTAATTATAAAGACTGTAAATAAGGTCCCCCAAAAGACGAAGGGAGCATAAGACTGGGTACCTCTCCACTTCAGCATCATTAATTTCCCCTTAATACTAGAAAAAGATTGGTATATATACCAAAAATGATACCTCGTACCCGTTCTAAAATCAAACAAATCTTTCAAATATTCTCTCATAATAATATACTAAAGGTGCCCCTCTTAGCCCTTTTTGCAGACCTGGAGGGACACCCTCTTTTTTCAAGCTCCTATTGGCCCTGACCTAGCGAATACCCCAACTCTCCGTTGAAACGGTATAGGTTCTCTACTTTTATAAAATCCAGTCCCGCGTGCTCTACTCGACTCAATAATCCGAGGATATCTTCATTGGTTACAGCTTCATGGTCTCCGCTTTTCTGGAAACGACAACGCCAGTGGTCTGTCGTAAAGGTTTCCGGAAAGCTGTTGGGATAAACCTTGACGCCGCGGTTGGTAATCACTGCTAGTTCAAAATCATCACCAGCAAGATCTTTCAATTTTTCACCAATTTCATCCGGTGTGAGTTCATTGTTGAATAAGAACACATCCACCCCATCTAACTCCCGAACTACATCCGCCTGCGGGCGATCCTTAACCATGGGCGCCAGTTGGAATTCCGGTTCACGTTCCGGCTCTTTTTCTAGAGTATATTCCACAGGTTCAAAGGTTGTAGGCTTTTGTCCCAGCCGTGAAATTACCTCTTCAGCGAATTCCATTGTCCCCACAGAAGTGCCGCCTTTTGCGATATCCCCCGTACGAACTCCATCTTCGATCGTTTTTAGCCAAGCGTTGTGAATGCGCGAGGCTACTTCTGGCTGTCCAATGTGAACAAGCATCATAATCGCGCCATGAATCAACCCTGATGGGTTAGCAATTCCTTTGCCGGCTATGTCAGGAGCACTACCATGAATAGCCTCGAACATGGCAACATGATCACCAATATTCGCTGATCCTGCCAATCCCACACTGCCTGTAATTTGTGCTGCCACATCGGAGGCAATATCTCCATAAAGATTAGGCATCACAATCACATCAAAATCCTGCGGAGTATCTGCAATTTTTGCCATCCCGATATCGATAATCCAGTGCTCAGTTTCGAGCTGAGGATATTCTTCTGCAACCTCGTTAAACACCTTGTGAAAAAGGCCATCGGTTAGCTTCATAATATTGTCTTTAGTAAAACAAGTGATCTTCTTACGATTGTTTTTTCTTGCGTATTCAAAGGCATATCTTATAATCTTTTCGCAGCCTGGACGAGTAATAAGCTTCAGACACTGGACGACCTCTGGGGTTTGCTGATGTTCAATACCTGCATAGAGATCTTCTTCATTTTCTCGTATAATGACGATATTCATATTCGGATGTTTGGTTTTTACAAATGGCGCATACGAAACATTCGGCCTTACATTGGCATATAGTCCTAAAGTTTTACGAATCGTTACGTTTAGGCTCTTGTATCCGCCCCCTTGGGGCGTCGTAATCGGTCCCTTGAAAAAAACCTTGGTTCGTCTTAGAGATTCCCAATCATCTTCTGTAATCCCCGACGTATGGCCAGCTAAATACACTTTTTCACCTATATCAATAAACTCTGGCTCTATCATGGCTCCCGCTTGCTCTAAGATCTTTAGCGTGGCATCCATAATCTCAGGGCCAATTCCATCTCCTCTTGCAACCGTAATCGAACGTTTTTGCGTCATAAGTGACATCTTCCTTTTCTGGTTGTAGGTTGTTGTAAGTTTAAAGATCTCAGTGATATTGTTCCACTATCTCATCTTATCTACGCTAAATCCGTAATAATGAAGGATCCAAAGTGTAATCCCTATTGCTAACCCCCAAGCTAAACGCGGTTTCTTATGGTGAAGTGGAATGATTATAAACATCGCGACAACAAACATTATGGAGTGCCAGAATTTCCACCCGTTGTGATAGGTTATATACCCAGTCTGAAAGCCAAAAAATTCTAAGAACAAGTAGAATGTCACCCAAAATAGAAAATGAGCGGATCGTTTCCACCATGAATGTGTTTTAAAAAACTTGTTTACATATATTAAGATGGTCGAAGGATAACCGACAAACATGATGAGTAAAGAAATAATCGTATGATTAGGAAGGAGCTTAGGAAACATTTTCTCATGAAAGAGCCATAATTGATGATCATAAGACAAGAAATTATGCAGAAAATCACATAAGATGATAAAAAGAATAGTCGGGTAGTACTTTTCCCAATTTCTCCAATCTCCCCACCGATAAGCAGCCAGTAAAAGCAAGACATTATAAATAATATGCATGACCCGTCATTCCTCTAGTTTACACTTTACCATAGATTTTACCATTTTCTTCTTCTCCATCCATGCTCTCAAAAAAGAGTAGTACAATGACACAACCCTATACTAGTAGGATTGCATACTCTATTGAAAAGAAAGCTGGTAATAAAATAGAATGGCAATAGCGCTAACTCATACACGAGTACGATGGATCTAGAAAGGAGCATCGAATGAGAGTCGATGCTCCTTATCATATGAAATTAAGAATTCTCCCCTTCTGCTTCCCAGCGAGAAACCTCGGCCCTCACGCGAGGAGCAACTTCTTTTCCCAATAGCTCAATAGCGTTCATCACCTCTTGATGAGGCATCGAGCCGACGGGTAAATGCAGCATAAAACGCGTAATGCCTACCTGCTTGCGCAAATGAATAATTTTCTCCGCTACTGTTTCCGGATCGCCTACATACAGTGCTCCTTCGAATCTTCTTGCGGCATCAAACGCTCTGCGGTCATAATGGCCCCATCCTCGCTCTTTTCCGAGTATGTTCATCACATACTGAGTCGATGGGAAAAACTTGTCCGCTGCGGTTGCCGTATCCTCTGCAATGAAGCCGTGGGAGTGAGAACCAACCGGAAGCTTAGATGGATCATGACCCGCCTGGACTGCCGCTTTCTTATAGAGCTGCACTAACGGAGCAAACTGTAGAGGACTTCCACCAATAATGGCTAGAACGAGCGGTAAGCCGAGCAAGCCTGCACGAATTACAGATTCCGCGTTGCCTCCGCTGCCAATCCATACAGGTAATGGATTCTGCACTGGTCGTGGATACACACCTAGATTATTGATCGCCGGCCGATGACCGCCCCTCCAGGTCACCTTTTCGGATTCGCGAATCTTCAACAGCAGCTCAAGCTTTTCTTCAAATAGTGCATCATAATCCTTTAAATCGTATCCAAACAAAGGAAAGGATTCGATGAATGACCCTCGCCCCGCCATAATTTCTGCCCGACCATTGGATATCCCGTCCACCGTAGCAAAATCCTGAAATACCCGTACAGGATCCGCCGACGAAAGGACGGTAACCGCGCTAGTCAGCCGAATTCGCTTAGTTTGAGAGGCTGCTGCAGCTAAGACCACCGCCGGATTCGATGCCGCGAAATCCTGCCGATGATGCTCACCTACACCAAAGACATCCAACCCGACTTGATCCGCAAGGATGATCTCCTCCACAACATTACGCAACCGTTCTGCATGACTGATGACTTCGCCGGTCTGAACGTCCGGTGTTGTTTCTACGAACGTACTAATCCCAATTTCCATTATGTATACCCCCTTTTTGTCGACCACAACGTCTAATCTTATTTTGACGTTTTGCCTGACTTATTTCAAGTAAGTGAAACATATCCGCACCGGCTCTCGTCTAATCCTACGAAAGTGAGGGATACGGATGAACCGCGCAAAAATAGGACTCAGCCTGCTTGTCCTTGTTCTGTTATGGGTAGGAAATATCGCCTACTACCAACGGCATCAGCTTGAAGCGCCCCTTTTTATGAAGCATTATTACGACATCGGTACTTTAGGGGATCAACTGAATGTTGAGCTATATTACTTAGTGAATCAAAATCAGGATGTTGGGATCTACAATGTAAGGGTACCTTCCCTTAACCACGATCTCTATCCGACATGGGAGCATGAACGCAATCGGTCACGGTACCATAAAGTCAAGAGCGTACGATTGGAATGGAGTGAAGCGATGCTAGATGATCTTGGAGATCAGGAAAAGATCACGGAGCTTGAAGTGCAATTCTCCAATGGAACTCGTCAACTCGTGGACATTGGAGAAATCTTGATTCGCAAAATAGAGGGGGAAGAGCCCTATATCCATACACAGTCCAGTGGAGGGTCCTCAGACAACACCGGATATTCACACTTTAGAGAAAAAGAATCACTAAAGCCAATTGGTATCAAGCACTTACCCCCTGGTCTCGACCCCAAGTTGCTATCCGTTCAAGTCAACGGTCAGGATCTTCAAGGCGAAATCAATCCCCATCTTTTCGATTTTAAGCCCTATCTAGAAGTGAACTATGGATTCAAATTTCCTAAGGAAGACCCTAGAGCTCAACATATTTATGGAAGTATGTCTGTTATCGAGGTGCAAACGGAAGATGGGCAGAGAAAAGAGGGATTGATGTTTATCAACTATACCCCCAATTGGAGTATGGATGACATTCGAGCAATCGTTGATGAAAGGAGGGGGAGGTAAGTTGTTAGCAGATGCCTTTCAACGTATTTTTATAGGATTGCTGCTTGTCTTTCTGGACTTTCGTATACAATATGTGGATATCCTCCCGGACTTTATTGGGTATATCTTCATTTTCCGAGCCTTAGATACACTAGCAAGACAGCACCCCTGTTTTTCTAGAGCTCGTCCCTTTGCCTTAGCTTTAATTTTCTTGTCTGTAACGTCCTTAGTCGTCACCCCCGGCATGAATCTGCTAGAGGGACCGCCCTCTACACAAGACCTAAGCTGGACTTTGTTGGGGCAGGTCCTAACTGTACTCGACCTATTCCTGATCTATTGGCTAAGTCAAGGTATTTACGAGCTGGCCAAAGAGAGAAAACTAGAAGAACTGCAGGAAAAAGCTCAATATCGATGGAAATTTTATTTCCTCGCGACCGCCGTTATACTGGTGTATACCCCTTTTTCAATCAATATAGAGCCGGCTTTGAACCTCGTTATGTTTCCACTAGTCATCCTCCTGTTTTGGTCTATGATTCTTTTGTTGGGGCTGGTACGAATGGCGCGAAAGGAGTTAGCAGATGAATGATAAAGAGGGTGTCTTTTGAGATACCCTCTATCTGTTCCCTGACCAAAATATACCCTACTGCCTATTGTGAACCACCTACAAATTCTAGTTGCCGGTAAAGAGGCTTCAATTGCTGGTAAGAGGACCAATTTTGCTGGTAAATGAAGAAAGTTGCCTGTATTTATCCTCAACTCTTTGGAGGTACGAAGAATTTTTAACATTCGTTAAACCATTTCCACTTTAGTTAATCAGATCCCCCCCTCCCACTCCCCCTAAACTGCACATTTCTCTTCTACTTGCCGGTATTTCACTTAAATTCGCCGGTAGACTAGCCATTCTCGCCAGTAGCGGTGAACTTCAGAGGACGTATTCTAACAAGGTAACTGAATTTCCTCTATACTCCCCTGCTGAACATGATACATTTCATAATACTTACCCCGTTGCTGCATCAACGAGTCATGATCTCCTCGCTCCACAATTTCTCCACGATCAAGGACAAGTATCAAGTCGGCATTTTTAATAGTAGAAAGTCGATGCGCGATAATAAAAGTCGTTCGCCCTTTCTTCACAACCTCCAATGCACTTTGAATCATCGCTTCCGTCTCGGTATCAATATTCGAAGTGGCCTCGTCTAGGATTAAGATCGCTGGATCAAAGGCAAGGGCCCGTGCAAAGGAAATCAGCTGCCGCTGACCAGCAGACAGAGTGCTTCCCTTCTCCACGACCGGCTCATCGATTCCTTGCGGCAGATGTACGAGTAAGCGATCGGCCCCAACAGAGGCTAACGCTTCTTCTACTTGTTCGCGAGTAATCGTAGGATCATTCAAAGACACATTGGAAGCGATCGTTCCTGTGAATAAGAACGGGTCTTGGAGCACGATCCCCATATGCTGACGCATCCTCTGTTTTGGCCATTTTCGAGTATCCACGCCATCTATCGTAATGCTGCCCTGACTCACATCATAAAATCGAAACAGCAAATTGAGAATTGAGCTTTTGCCTGATCCCGTATGACCCACAAGAGCTACTGTCTGTCCCTGGCGTGCTTCGAATTGAATGTTTTTCAATACGTACTCCTCTTCTTGATAGGCGAACCACACGTTACGAAATGCCACATTCCCCTGATATCGCTGCATCTTTTGATCCGAAACATCCTCACCATCTTCATCCAAAAGCACAAATACGCGCTGGGCGGATACGAGGGCTTTTTCCAAATTAGGAAGCTGGTTAACAATATTAACAATGGGTTGAAACATACGGTTCAAGTAATCGACAAAAGCATATAGTACCCCCAGTGACAGGGCCCCTTCCACTCCGCTCAGCTTTCCCCCACCGAAATACCAAATTAAAGCGACAAAAGCCACGTTCCGAATAACCCCCATCAGGTTATGACCCGTTAACGCATTAAGGTAGAGAAGCTGATTATTATACTTAAAATTCTCAGTGTTGTAAGTCTCAAACTCTTCTTCCACCTTTTTCTCTTTCCGAAAAGCCTTGATAATGCTCATCCCTTGGATCGACTCATTAATCCTTCCGTTGATTTCACTGACGGTGGTGCGGATCCCATGGTTATACTGACTCGCATACCGTCTATAGATGTAAATCCATAACGCCAGTACGGGTAGAATGAACAAGCAGATGGAAGCTAATTGAACATCTAATATAAACAACCCCACAAAAATCCCTGCAATATAAACCGCTCCAGTGAAAAACTGGGCCAGTACCGTGACATAAAGCTCGCGAATTTGCTCGGTGTCATTGGTGATCCGTGAAACGACTTTACCTGCTGGCAAATGATCAAAGTAACGAATCGGCAGTCGATGGATCTGCCCAAATACATCCATGCGCATGTTCCGAATAATGCGGTTCGCTGTGGATTGCAGGATATATCGCTGACCATAGGTGAAGATGGTGGAAACTAGCGTTAAACCAAAATAAAGCCCTAAAAGAACGAGGATACCTGAAATATCCTCATTTGCAATATGCACATCAATGATTTGCTTTGCTATAAAGGGACCAGCCAAGTCTGTGGCCACCGCTATGGTTAGCATCAAAAGGGCAATCCCAAGATGGGACTTCCAATGTAGGGCATACTGAAACAATCGTCTTCCCGTTCTCTTATGATTTGCTCCCTTATCTATTTCCAAGTCATACGTTTCTGTTTCCATATCCTCACCCGCTTCCGGTTTGTTGTTCGATTTGTTGACGGTCATACTGCTCTCTGTACCAGCCGCCCCACTCAAGCAGTTCTTCATGGATTCCGCGCTCCACCACTCTTCCATCGTCTAATACGAGAATCAAATCAGCATGCTGCACGGCGGATAGACGATGAGCAGTAATAAAGGTGGTTTTTCCCTCTCGAGCTTTACGAATATTGGCTATAATTTGAGCCTCGGTTCGTGCGTCAACAGCAGACATGGCATCATCCAGCAGAAGGATCTGAGGATTTCCGATCAAAGCGCGGGCAATTGAAATTCGTTGCTTTTGTCCTCCAGAAAGTGAAACGCCCTTTTCTCCAACCAGGGTCTCCATAGCATTCGGAAGGAGGCTTAGATCTTTCTTGAAAACGGCATCTGTTATCGCCGAGTCCAACTCTTCTTCCGTAGCTTCCATCTTTCCAAACAGGATATTACGTCGAACGGATCTTGAAAATAGAAACTGCTCCTGAGAGACATAGCCAAACCAGGATTTCAGCTGATCCATTCCGATCTTTTCTACCTCTATTCCCGAGATCGTAATCGCTCCCTCACCGAGCGGATACTCCCGCAGTAGTTGGCGAATTAAAGTGGTTTTTCCACTTCCTGTTCGTCCAACAATTCCCACGGTCTGACCCTGTTTAACGGTAAAACTAACGTCTTTTAAGTTATCTACTGCAGACGTAGGATAGCGAAAGGTCACGTTCGTGAATACGATATCCCTGGGAAACTCTACTTTACTGATTCCTTCAAGATCCGGTATATCCGGCGGATGGTCTAACGTTTCATTCACACGATCTAGCGAAGCATTTCCCCGCTGCATGATATTAATGAATTCCCCTATGGCAAACATTGGCCAAATCAACATCCCTAAATACACGTTAAACGCAACCAGTCCACCGACGGTCATCTCCTCGTTGAAAACAAGATAAGCCCCATAGCCCAAAGTAATCAAATAGCTGGCTCCAACTAAAATTTTGATCGTCGGTTCAAAAAGGGCGTCGATCCGTGCCACCGCAATATTTTTGTCCAGTACATCCTGAGTGACCTCCCCAAACTGTCTCTCGGCCTCCCGCTCTTGAACGTAGGCGCGGATCACACGAATTCCTGCTACCGTTTCAAGCACCCCATCGTTCATCGTTCCAAACGCATCTTGCGCCTTCATAAACCGTTCATGGAGCCACTTTCCATAAAAACTTACCATCAAGGCCAGTAGAGGAAGCGGCAAAATAGCTGCCAAAGTCAGCTTCCATGACAAGAAAAACGTCATCGTTACAAGCAATGTGGCCATCCACACCGTTGAATCGATAAAGGTGAGGATACCGAAGCCTGCTGTTGTCGACACCGCCTGCAGATCATTCGTTGCTCGAGCCATTAAGTCACCCGTCCGGTTCTTCTCATAAAAAGAAGGGCTCATTCTAAGAAGATGACGCATCAGCATGGATCGCATCGTCCTTTCCAACACAAAAGACCCGCCAAACAGTTTATAAATCCAGACTGCGTTCATGATATAAGAAACAAGGGTGATACCTCCGATCAGCAGAAGAGTATGAACCATCCCTTCCCAAGTTAAGGTTCCAAGCTGAATCTGATCGATAGAGCGACCGACAAGCATCGGCGTAACGACCTCCAATGCCCCCGCTAACGTAAGCAGGGTAATGGCCAAAGCATACCGTTTCCACTCCGCTTTAAAAAACCAGGCAAGTTTACGTATAATCGAAAGCATCTGTTATCCCCCTCCATAAAAAAAGCACACCAACCCCATAGCGGTGTGCTTCCCATTGCATATAAAAAGCGCACGCCACGATCAACGTGACCTGCGCTGTAGCTGACTAAATACGCAGACTACTCTTGTATAAAACGAGAGGTCACATCATGATCTATGCAATTATGGTTCATGTGAATAAGTACATGCTTCTTCATGATCGATTCCTCCCTTCTGATAGCCTAATATTTGGTACAGATATTAAGGTATCATGACATGGTAAATACTGTCAATCCTTTTCCCAAACTAATCGTTGATCAAGCTGATCTCGGCCTTGAATGAAAATTTTTCGAATCTGAGCAGACGGTTCATGAATGGTGAGGTTAAAATCTCCTTCTGAATTAACCTTGTTTACCAGACTATACTTTAATTTCAAATAGAGATTATCGTTCTGAATATAGTAAGTATATTTGCTGAATCCTGTTGCACTACTGGTTGTAAAGCCTTCAATACTAATGTTTTCTTCTGACACTTTAATATTTTTTATCCCTATGGTAGCCGTATCGACATACATCCCCTCCACAAAGTAGAAGTACCCAAAAATAACGAAAAGCAGGCTGATGATTAACGTTCTCATCGTACCACCACCACTTCCACTGCTACGATTAATTCATACAAAAACGAACTCAACTCTGCTGACAGTATCATGATCCCTAGCGACCACACCTTTTTGAACATCTGACTTCACTCCGTTATGTATTCCTGTTCTATAGGGTTAGACGATAAGAACTTGATAATTATTTCCTTAGCTTAGAAAAAAAATGGAGCGATACGCAGAAAACTAAATAAGCTCTCTTCGTAGGTGATCGAAGAGAGCTTATTTACATTAAATCGTAACACCATGGCGATCAAGAACAGCAGCTGCCAAAGGTGAGATTCCTTTTTCTTCTGCATACTGGGCAACCTTGTCCGAAATTTGCGGAGCAAAGCCAGCGGGAGGCGCAGCATGACTCATGGAAAACTGACGAGCCGAGTTTCTCCGAGCAAAGGGTCCCCAAACCGCAATCGTAAAGCCAGGACTTTGCATATTCACAAACATGGTTTTTCCATCCGGTGAGAAGCATACCCCAGCAAATTCCGAGTTATTAAATACATTTTGTGCAAACTCATATACGTTGCCCTCTGGCGTTAAACCGATAATACGGTCCCCGCGTGGGTTGCCATCTTCAGCAATCCATAGGTCTCCCCAAGGAGTAATCGTCACATTATCCGGTGCATGCAGTTGATTCGTATCTTGAGACTCGAAGAAAAGCTCTAACGTATTCGTCGCTGGGAAATAACGATACACACGCCCGAATCTTCCCGATGCCGTTGTGGTTCTTGCACTGGTATCATCAAACCAGAGCGCCCCTCCGCCAAACCATGAGCCTTCTAATCGCGTGAAACGAATACAGCCTAGAGCTTGGGCATCTTCTTTTGCGCGCTCAGGCTTAACCTGCTTCCAAACCACCCCAACGGTTTGTCCCGGGGTAAAGTTACTTGCTGAGTTGTTGGGAAGTTCATCCAGCGCAGCAGCTTCCAATATCCCGCCTTCTTGGAGAGAGCCTAGCTTTTGACTTCGATTATGAGGCGTAAAACGGTATAAGAAGGAAGGCTCGCTATCTTCAGTTAGGTACCAAATCCCTGTGGCAGGGTCTACACTACATGCTTCATGAGAGAAATACCCCATATCGCGAATTGGCGTTCTAGACATTTCATTTTCAGGATCAAGAGGGTTAACTTCAAAAACGAAGCCATGGCCCATATTTCGCGTTTCTTCACAGGTTAGCCAGGTACCCCAAGTGGAAGCACCACCTGCACAGTTTCGGATGTTTCCTGAGTTGGTTACGTACTCCTCCACCACTTCGCGGTCAGGGGTAACAATGAGAGCTGTTGTTCCGCCAGCTGCCCCTTTGCTCCAAGGGTTTTTGCCATTTACCGGAAATTGGTGATTCGTTCCACACTCATGATTTCGCACGAGGATCGTTGTATTTTTTGCCCCTTGATACGCCGCCATTCCATCTGGCAGACCGGGTATCAGATCACCATTTCCATTTGCCATGGGTTGTCCGGTCGTCGAAATGATTTTGTACTGGAAGCCTTGGGGAAGGTCGA
>JBEQAI010000011.1:0-21823 GCA_041640415.1 Ammoniphilus sp.
GCTCCTAGTGCCAAGGCATCCACCGTGCGCCCTTTGTAGCTTAACCAAAGTTGGTTTTGCTTCTTACTTAAGGTTTTAGGATTGTTTCCTAATTTACGCATTTTTTTACGGTGAAAACTTACGTTTGAGGTATCTTGATGTCAACCCATAGGGTTAACTTTGATAAACTTTGTTTTATCAAAGTTAAGGTGCAACCTTGATGTCAAGATATCTCCAGTTATCTAGTTTTCAAAGAACAATCGCTCTCAGAAGCGACAAGAAACAATTTAACACACCTTAAATCATATTGCAAGTGGTTTTTCACAAAAATTTGCTCCCCGCATTTATCAAGGAACAATTCTTTAAAAATGTATGGTACCGAAGGTCGGGGTCGAACCGACACTCCTTACGGAACACGATTTTGAGTCGTGCGCGTCTGCCAATTCCGCCACTTCGGCACGTTGCTTGTCGCTTGTGGCGACAAAAATTATAATACCACGCTCTTTTTATAAAGGCAAGAGTTTATTTTCAATTTTCTATTTTTGGCTTAACTACCTAAATACTACGCATTATCCACATTAGACGATTATTCCGTTACCTCGAAGCATGGCGGATAAGTGATATAAGTAGCAGGAATAGCTCCTAATGAAGAGTTCCATTTGTTCTCTACTTAGTGGCTAAGAGGAGTTATTCCTGCTGTGGTTTTTTGTGACTCCCCAGACGGCCAAGAGCTCAGTCCCCGACTAAAATCTTCGCCTCCACTCCTCCATCTTTGCACATTCCTCACAATCTTTTCTGATGTTAGAATAAATGGGCTGATTTCCCTCATGTCGTTCGCTGATTTATAAGCTATTATGATAAAATGAATGATATTAAAATCCAAACGTATTGTTAATATATAGATTAAAAAACTGGAGGTTATAAGTATGAATAATGATTTTATTCGTGTTAAGTCTCTAGAAGGGGAATTGAAGCTTTCTCAGATCAAGAGCCAATTCGGCTGTTCCATTACAACGAAGGAGCTCGTCTTTCTAAAGCCGCATCACTCTTATCAAATCCAACTGCAAGACATTATTAGCATGATTCCTCATCAGGTGGAGACACGTCCTGTTGCTTTTTCTACTCATGCACCTAAAGAAGAGCAGGTAGTAGCGTCTTTTGGATCTAATTACTATAAAATTTCCGTAGATAGGGTAAAGATCTACAATCGTTCAGGCATACACGAAAGAGGAAAGATGGATTTCATTGTTCCATTGAGCAAAAAGATGCTGGAGCATGTGGCCCAGTACAGTAATCTGATCATGGTGAATTAGAGAGCGTTTTCTAAGTTTTTTAAATATACATTTTAAACAAAAGCTGATAGAATGATATGAAATTGTTTTTGAGGTGGAGGGAAACTGAATGGCTAGAAAATTAAGAAGCGATACCATTAAGAGAGGATTTGACCGTGCACCGCACAGAAGCTTGTTGCGTGCAACGGGAGTGATCCAGGATGAATCCGATTGGGACAAGCCTTTTATTGCGGTTGCCAATTCGTACATTGATATTATTCCGGGCCATGTTCACTTGCAGGAGTTCGGAAAGCTAGTTAAAGAAGCCATTCGCGAAGCTGGTGGAGTTCCTTTCGAATTTAACACCATTGGAGTGGATGACGGTATTGCGATGGGACATATCGGGATGCGCTACTCTCTTCCGAGCCGCGAAATTATCGCCGATTCCATTGAGACTGTAGTTTCTGCTCATGCTTTTGACGGACTTATTTGTATTCCGAACTGCGATAAGATCACACCGGGGATGATGATGGCTGCACTTCGCGTGAACATCCCTACGATTGTAGTAACAGGGGGCCCAATGAAAGCGGGTAAAACCTCCGATGGCCGTTCCATTTCTTTATCTTCAGTATTTGAAGGTGTTGGTGCATTCCAGGCTGGAAAAATCAATCAGCAAAGCTTAGACGAATTAGAAAAATACGGATGCCCAACCTGTGGATCTTGCTCCGGTATGTTCACAGCCAACTCTATGAACTGCCTAGCAGAAGTGTTGGGATTAGCTCTTCCGGGTAACGGAACGATCCTTGCCATATCTGAGGAACGCAGAGAATTGGTGAAGCGTGCCGCTAAGCAAATTATGAACCTCATCGATATGGATTTGAAGCCTCGTGATATCGTAACCGAAAAAGCGATTGATAATGCCTTTGCCTTGGATATGGCTATGGGAGGATCTACGAACACGGTTCTTCATACGCTGGCTTTAGCTCATGAGGCTGGAATTGAATATTCCATGGAGAGAATTAATCTTGTAGCGGAGAGAGTACCTCACCTATCTAAGATTGCCCCTGCTTCCGATTACCATATGGAAGATGTGCATAATGCAGGTGGAGTTACCGCTATCCTTAACGAGTTGAGCAAGAAGCCTGGTGCTCTTCATACTGATACCTTAACCGTTACAGGAAAAACTCTAGCAGAGAACATTGCTGGACAAGATATCTTAAATAAAGAGGTCATCCGTCCTCTAGAGAATCCTTATTCCGCAAAAGGCGGCTTGGCTGTTCTTTTTGGGAACATTGCTCCAGAAGGCGGCGTAATCAAGACGGGTGCAGTAGAACCAGGGATCACAAAGCACGAAGGTCCTGCTATCGTATTCGAATCTCAGGAAGAAGCTTTAGAAGGCATCGCAACTGGTAAAGTAAAAGAAGGACATGTAGTTGTCATTCGCTATGAAGGACCGAAAGGTGGTCCTGGAATGCCTGAGATGCTAGCTCCTACTTCGCAGATCGTGGGAATGGGTCTAGGAACGAAGGTTGCTCTTGTAACAGATGGTCGTTTTTCTGGAGCCAGCCGCGGAATTAGTATTGGTCACGTTTCTCCAGAAGCTGCTGAGGGTGGCCCGATTGCCTTCATTCAAAATGGAGATATCATCTCCATTGACTTAGAAAACAATAAATTAGAACTCCAGATATCCGCTGAGGAAATGGAACAACGTAAAGCGGCTTGGCCAGGTTTTGAACCTAAGGTAAAAACGGGGTACCTAGCACGCTACTCTAAGCTTGTGACTTCTGCAAGTACAGGCGGAGTTATGAAGATTTAACTATCCAAAAAATAAAACCCACCAATATGGTGGGTTTCTTATTTTTGTAAGTATATTATCTTAGCAGTGAGATTTTCGTTGTGAAAGCTGGGCAATCCTTGAGTTTATCATCTGAACCTGTTGATAAAGCTTCATTCTTGAATTCCAATTTAATTCTGGACTAATCACTGATTCTTTGATCCTATCCTTCTTTTCCCTTAAGATCCCTATGTCCTTTAAACCATCAATTTCATTTTTAAACGAATCCATAGAAACCTCCTCAATTCTAAAATCTCCAAGAACCTTTAGTGACCGTATTATCAGAATACCAAAATAAGGATACTTTGTCCACAGAAAAACGTGAATAAACTGTGATTAATATGTTAATTGCTTGTGAATAAAAATTCAAAAGATGTGGATAACTTTCTTGCATAGAATTTTCGCAGACCAGCCATACTAAAAATCCACAGCAAGGGACGGGGGACAAGCGCCCCATTGGAACGTCCGCTGTGGAGAGCTCTGGATTAAACCTGATTTGTGGCCATCCTGGTCAAATACAAAAAAGGAGTGATTTAGAAATGGCTCAAAACAATTCTAACAGTAACCAAAAACTTGTTCCTCAAGCTGCTCAAGCCCTTGATCAAATGAAGTATGAAATTGCTTCTGAGTTCGGAGTTGAGCTAGGAGCAGACACCACGTCTCGTGCCAACGGTTCGGTTGGTGGAGAAATCACTAAGCGTCTTGTTCAATTCGCTGAGCAACAATTGGCTAATTACCGCTAGTCTCTTGGGCATTACCCTCCTTCTCTAGGAAGCGGAGAAATCCGCTTCCTTTTTAACGTTATCACTAGAAAGGATGTATCGGGATGGAGCTCACTATACTTTGCTATAATATCCACAGTGGAAAAACGATTTTCTATCGTCCTAGTCTCCACCACATAATCGGCTATCTTCAGGAACAATCGCCCGATATTATTGCTTTGCAAGAGGTCCACAATAACTCCGGGCAAGGCTGGCAATTTAACGAGTTAAGCCAAGCTCTTGGGATGCATGGCAGCTTCGGCGGGAATCTCCAGGTTAAAGATGGTCTTTATGGTAATGCTACCTTTACTAAGCTTCCGATTACCTTATCCAACCCCATTTTTTTGCCAAGCGAGCGCGAACAAAGAGGAATGCTTCATACTGCCATTGAAGTACAAGGTCTCCCTTTATATATCTTCAACACTCATTTGGGATTGGGGAAAAAGGAACGTTTGAACCAGCTAGAATTGATTCGAGATACGCTTGAGGATTGTCCTTATCCTTGTCTCCTAATGGGCGACTTGAATACAACCACTCCCCTTGAACTTCGCGACATGGTGGATGTAGGCAAAAAAACAGGGAAGGATAGTCAGCCGACCATCTTCCCTCTGAAAAAGAGAATTGATTTTATCTTTGCTTCTTCTTCATTTGAAATCCTTGAGTATGAAGTTTTTTCAAATATATCTTTTTCCGATCATTATCCCATTAAAGCTAAGCTGCGCTTAAGATAAAAGCTTAACAATGAAGCGCTTGAGATCGACTAGGCGAGGATATTCAAACGGCCGATGATCCAGCCCTGCTCCGCTAATCATAAGGGGGATTGTGGAATCCTTTTTGTGAAGAGATCCATGACTCCCTCCATCTAAGTGGGTTGGAGCATACGATGATTTAAACTCATATCCTGGCTTCGCGCTTAGTGCAATCATAGGGATGTCCTGTGAATATAAGGCTGTGTATAACCTTGACAATCCATCGGGATACTCTCCATAAGTGATCTTTGAAATATCCTTCACCTGCAAATCCAGAATCCCCATATCTCCTTCTATCGTCCAGGAGGCTCCATAGATATCGACCATGGGACCTCCAGGCCGATAAAACAGCTTTCCCTCTCGAACTCCTGAGCGAACGCAAACTCCATCCCTCTCTTTCCAACCAATGAGGTCCACGCGCTGATCTTGCCTGGAACGCTCAATAATTTCTTCCCTAACTCCGGATTTTAGAGGATAGATATACGCCATCCGCTCATTGTTAGCAATGACAATATCGTTCTCTGGCTTGCTGATCTTCCCGTAAGGTGTAATGTTAAGCCCTGCGTATAATTGCTCCAGCTGAATATTATGATCTTCGCTTGCACCCACGAGGGTTTGACCATGATCTCCTGTTATGATAAAGATGCATTCCTCCAACGCCTGTTCCCAGGAAGAGAATTCGCCTAAGACAGACTGAAGCTTCTGATCTACTTTGGATAATATATTGCGGGCCTTCTTTGGATGTTTATGTACTTGGTGGTCGTTATCCGGAAGATAGACCATTGTAAAGTCAGGCAGCAATTGATGTTTAATCAGATGCTTCAGCATACGAACGGCAAAAGCATCATTGATCCCATAGGAACGAAAAAAGCTTTCATCCCAACCTCGAGGCAAAGGCGGGTTAAAGGAGGAACGAATAACCCTACCTAAGGTGAACAGCTCTGGGCCCGTCACTTCCTCGAACTTTCGGAAGCCAGTGGCCAATTTTAACAAAAAGGGAAGATCAACCTTATAACTTCTATGTGAGCGATGAGCAATTAGATTAATGGAACCAGCCGTTCTTCCTCGTGCTTCAAGTTCCTCGTAGATGGTAGTTACTTCTTTGCTTAAATGTTTATCATTTAGCGAACAGATAACATCAAGTGCGCATTGCCCGAAACCGAGCTTTAAAACAGGCAATGCCCCATTTGTATAATTGATGAGTCTGCGCTCCTTAGGCTCATACCAGATAAGAGCGGGAATGCGATGTCGATCGGGATACTCACCTGTAATAAGTGAACAGTCCACCGTAGCCGTCATGGTTGGAAATACGCTTGTACAGTGGCTCCAATACTGCCCTCTCTCCTTGAAAAATTCGAGTGCTGGTGCTTGTCCGTTCTTGATACAATCCTCCAAAACCTCAGGCATCAAGGAATCTATCATTAAGAAGATCACTTTTTTCACGAATAGTCCTTCTCCTTTTGGTTTAGTCCACGTATGGAATAGTATCTTCAAGTTTAACCTGCTTATTCCATTATTTTCAGTAGAGTAAGCTCTTCTTCCGTCAATTCTCTGTACTCGCCTAAGGAAAGAGAGGGATCCAAAGGTAGTCCACCCATTTTGATTCTTTTTAAATATTTCACCCGTTTGCCGACGGCTTGAAACATTCTTTTCACCTGATGAAATTTACCCTCAACAATGGTGATTTCAACTTGGGATACCTCTCCGGAATGAAGAATCGCAAGGCTTGCGGGGAGAGTCACATAACCATCATCCAGTCGAACTCCATTTTTAAAGGATACTATATCTTCCTCCGTCACCATCCCCTCCACATCTGCATAATAGGTTTTAGGTACATGTTTTCTCGGCGACAGGAGCTCATGAGCCATTTTACCGTCATTGGTGAGAATGAGAAGTCCTTCTGTATCCTTATCAAGTCTTCCGACAGGAAACACTTCAAAAGGCGAATAGCGAGCGTCCAGTAGATCAACCACTGTTCTTTCCACTAAGTCCTCGGTAGCCGAGATCACACCCGGCGGTTTATTGAGCATAATATAGACGAATTCCCGGTAGTCGATCACCTCTCCATCGAACTCAATTGTTTGATGGTCTGGATCCACATGCTGACTGCTATCCTTAACGACTTTTCCATCTACCTGGACAAGCCCATCTTTGGCAAATTTCTTAATGTCTTTTCTTGTTCCTATCCCCATATTGGCTAGAAGTTTATCTATTCTCATTTTGGCCATATTGTTGATTCCACTCCCGTATGCTTCATTTTTTGATTTCCTTATTTTTCCCGAACTCAAGGCAAATTAAAAGGGCAATCCTAACGGATTACCCTTTTACACGCTATTCTTCCTCTGGGTACCAATTATCTAGAACCTTTGCTTCCAGCACTTTTCCCTTTACAAAGACAACCTGTTTATCCGTGAAGCCAGTCGTCCAGTCTAAGCCTAAATCCTCAGCAATGCCCGCAAGGGTTAGAAGCTCTTGCCAAGCAACATATCTCTTATACCAAAAGAATTGAGGATGTTCACCCATATACGGATAAAGGTCATCAAACTCCGTGTGTTTACAATCAATCGTACGCTCAAAAGTCGTCTTAGCCTTATTGATCCTCTCTTGAAAGAAGTTCGTAATATCTTGGTCAATTCGAATGGACATCCTGTTCCCTCCCATGTGCTTTCTTTTAATTATATTACATCTTGATGAAGAAAATCGAATGTTTTAACAAATATTCGCAATAAAATTAATGGGAATAGGGACTATCCACTCGGTACTGGTGCCTCGAGTAAATTCGGATCCGTTTCAGCAGGTGCTGGTGAAGGTACTGGTGCGGGCGTTGGAGTGGGTTGAATAGGCAACCCTGGATCCGGCGCATTCTCATTTCCTTGATTTGGATCTACCGGTGGCACTTCTACATCAACTGGCGGCTCCTGCTCCTCACCAACCGGAGGAATATGCTCAGGGCTTTCCTCTACAACAGGCACAAACGTAACGACATTGGAAGCAGAACCCTCCCTGCGATTTTGGGTGTCAACAGGTACTACATAATAATGAACAGGCTCTGTTGATGCCACATTCATATCCATCCATTCACTATATTCCGTTTCACCAATTAATTCCTTGTTGGCTGGATCCCCAACATAACGATAGATACGATAAAGGATACGTTGGTCTTGAATCGGTGACCAGGCTAGGCTGACAGACCCCATCAGATCCTGCAGGCGCAAATCTTGAATCGGCTGAAGGTTAACGGGAGGTTGAAGTTCTTTTACCCCCTTGGGCTTCGTAAAGGAGGTAACTTCACGTCCCTTAAGCGCTTCGGTCATTACAACGCTAAAGAATTTTGCCGGAATACCACTTCCATCAGACAGAAAATTAGTTTTCGAGTTGGGGTAATCGTATCCCATCCAAACCGCACCTACATATTCAGGGGTATAGCCGACAAACCAAGCGTCACGGTTGCCGCTCTTGGTTCCTTCCATTTGCGTCGTACCGGTTTTACCCGCAACCGGGCGGTTCATTCTGGCTCTTGTTCCCGTACCCTCATTGACAACAGCCTGAAGCATTTTCGTCATGTAATACGCCGTTTGATCGGTAATCACCGTAGTCGTTCCTGGAGCAGCTTCGACCACCGTCCCTTCGCGATCTTGGATCTTGGCGATCGCATGAGGCTCTACTACCACTCCGTTGTTGGCAAACGCACCGTAGGCCTTAGCCATCTCTAAAACAGACACCCCGTGAGTAAGACCTCCGAGGGCAATCCCTAATTGGCGATCCGCCTTTTTATCGTAAGAAACCCCAAATCGGTCGAGGTAACGAAAACTAGTGTCAATCCCAATTTCATTTAACAGCCAAACGGCTGGAACGTTCTTCGAGCGTTTTAATGCATCGTACATCGACACTTGCCCAAGATATCCATCGCCACTCCAATTACTTGGACTATACCCGCCGGCGAACGTCATCTTTTCATCCCGAAGCATGTCATAAGGGTTCCATCCCTTCTCCATCGCTGGAGCATAGACGGCCAATGGCTTAAAGGTTGAGCCTGGGCTTCGCTTTGTAAGGGCGCGATTCGTTCCCTTTGCCTGATAATCTCTGCCCCCCATCATTGCAACAATGCCGCCGGTCTTAGGATCGGTTATCACCATACCTGCCTGCACGGGATCTTGTGATTTGCTTTTCGGGAATAGGTCGGGATTATCAAAGGCTTTTACCATGGCATTCTGGGCTTGTGGATCCAATTCCGTATAGATTTTATATCCTCCGCGATAAAGCTCATTCTCCGTAATGCCAAACTTATCTTCGGCTTCCTTTAATACGAAATCTACGTAGGCACGAATCTGTTGATTTCCCTTGCCCCTGCCGACTAAGGTTAATTCCTCTGCGGCTGCTGATTCCCGCTCATCTCGCGTAATGGAGCCGTTACGCTCCATAAGAGCAAGGACGACCTTACGTCGTTCAAGAGACTTCTCATAATTATTAATAGGAGAATAGTTGTTCGGCGCTTTTGGCAGAGCGGCTAGTGTCGCGACTTCCCCAAGGGTAAGCTCGTTTAGGTCATCCTTGCCAAAATAATATTTTGAGGCTGCTTTAATTCCATAAACCCCATGCCCGAAGAAAATTTCGTTCAAGTAAAACTCAAGAATCTGTTCTTTAGAATAGTTTTGTTCTAGATTTAGAGCAATCAGGGCTTCCTTTGTTTTTCTCCAGAGCGATTTTTCATGCGTCAAATAAACATTTTTGGCTAGCTGCTGGGTAATCGTACTGGCTCCTTCTACTTTACTGCCTGCACGAATGTCCTTATAAAGCGCTCGGCCAATCGCAATGACGTCTACCCCTCGGTGGGTAAAAAAGCGCTCATCTTCGACATTCACAAACGCGCTCACAATAATCGGGGGAATCTCTTGGTATTCTACATACTCCCGATCTTCCACGTAAAGCCGGTATATCTCTTGTTCTTGATTATCATACAGAATCGAACTTTCAATTTGCTCTTTTACTTTGCCTTGGTCGACGAGTGCACTTCCGATAGAGAATATGGCAGCACATCCTCCAATAACAAGTAAAATCGTGAGCGCAGCTAGGATGCCCAACCATTTCCAGATCTTTGTCTTATGTTTCTTTTTTTTCCTCATTTCTCTCCCCCCTGACAGACAGATCATTCCATTCACGTCTATCCATAGTTATTTACTGCATGAGGCCAAAAAAAGTTTCACTCTTTGCATTATAAAAATGTTCGTAGAGCTTTGATTTTTTTTTAGGGTACAAAAAAGAAGGAGAAGGTACGTATTGTACCTTCTTTCTAATAGGGACTCTCATTTAACTCTGACTTTCTTTTTCTAATGGCCATTAAGGATGACCGAAAAATATCCGGATCGCCTAGGAGACCCGCTTCATGAAGCTCTTTCAGCTCATCCTCCATCAGGATGCAATCCCCCAGAGCATTACCGGTGTAGATCACGATCCCAAATGCCCTTAACAATTCCTTCACCTCAATAAAGGACATCGGTCTCATGAGGCTTACCCTTCTTTCGTATATTCAACAACCACTTTCGTTCCAAGTCCGCCGCGTGCATTCCAGTCAGCATCGATCTTCATATACAACGGATCACAGCACTTGACTAAGTCATCTAGAATGCGATTCGTAGCATGCTCTTGATAGATTCCTACGTTGCGGTAGGAAGTCAGATAATATTTTAAAGATTTCATTTCAATTAATTGCTCGTTAGGGACATACGTAACTTTAATATCTGCAAAATCCGGCAATCCAGACCAAGGACAAACAGAAGTAAACTCATTTGTAGGAATCATCACTTCTGTTCTCTTTCCAATGTACTCGTAAGGAATCGTTTCAAGAATATCTACTAAAATCACAGATTCATCTTGGATATCAAAACGGATTCCTTTATATTTATCATGATTATGTTCAACCTTTGCCATATCCTAAGGTCCTCCTCTTAAAAAGATACATGTGAAAAACCGCTCTCCTAAGGAGCGGTAATAACCCAAAGTAATTATCCGACATTCTAATAACAAATGCAACCAGAATAATTTAGTTAAAGGATTGCTTCATGTAAGTCATTAATTCGGAATATAAAAAAGGATTGCTTGCTACCACGGTACTGGCTCCGGAAAAGGAAAGTTCTTCCCCCTCCAGGTTGCTCACTCTTCCCCCTGCTTCCTCTAGTATTACCTTGCCCCCAGCAAAGTCCCAAGGATTCAAATAAAGACTCACATAAGCGTCCACTCTTCCCGCTGCTACATAAGCCATTTCTAAAGCCGCACAACCGTATACGCGAATTCCCCGGCATGTCTTTGGCAGGTCATAAACTACTTTTTCCAGACCGTACTTTTCCGCTCGCTGGTTCCAGAACAGACTGGTGCAGATGAGGGCTTCCTGTTGCTTCACAGGAAGTTCTAACCGCAGCCGCTGCCCATTCAAATAGGCTCCTTCTCCTTTTCTCCCGCAAAACAACTCATCTCGTGAAGGATCGTAGATAATGCCTATCATGCCGACTCCCTGATGGACCACAGCAATGGAGATGACGTAATTTAGTTTTTGGTGAATGAAATTGGTTGTCCCGTCTATCGGATCGATGATCCATAGGGTTTCAAAGTCCTTTGGATCCCTTTCGAACGTGCCTTCCTCTCCTACGATTCCATGGTCGGGATAATGCTTCAAGATCTTATCCACTAGAAACTCTTCCACTTCCTTATCCACATGGGTCACTAGATCGGATGGAGACGACTTATATGTAAATTGGATCGGAGATTTCAGTCTTGTTATGCTAAGTTTTCCCGCCTCGATCGCCCATGCTTTTGCCTGTTCAAACATCTGGTTAAAATCGTACATCGTAAGCCCGCCCTTTCTTCCTGTATGTTTATTTTATTCCCTTGTCTTTTTAAAAAAACCTGCTACAGAAGCAAAAAAATATTAAAGGAAACGGACAGCTAGCAGCGAAATGATCAACTATCACAAATGAACAAAAGGGGAAATTAAACGATGAGTTTTCAATGGCATGAAGAAAGCGCCTTGCAATGGAATCGGATGTCTAACAACTGGCACCAAAACAGTAAGGAGATGTGGGAAACAGGCAGTAGAAAAACCATCATCCCCATATTTTCTAAGCACGTCATTCCCTCTTCTGGGAAGCTCCTGGATGCAGGCTGTGGAGATGGATATGGCACCTGGAAACTCGCTCAAATGGGATATGATGCTATTGGAGTCGATATTTCAGAAGATATGATCGAGAAAGCCAAGTTGAAAAAAGGACAAGAGCTGACCCTAGATTTCGCGCAAGCAGACATTGTCTCCCTTCCTTTTTCAGATGCAGCCTTTTCCGCGATCCTCTCGATCAATTGCTTGGAGTGGGTCGAATCCCCCTTAAGCGGCTTAAAGGAGCTCTCGCGAGTCCTTCAGCCTGGTGGAGTCCTCTGCTTAGGGATTCTTGGTCCGACAGCGGCACCTAGGCAGCACAGCTATCAACGTCTATATGGAGAAGAGGTCATCTGCAATACCATGATGCCTTGGGAATGTGCTCGGCTTGTAGAAGAAAACGGTTTTCGCATTCTTGACCAAGAAGGAGTCTATAAACGTGGGGTAAAAGAGGAGCAGCTAGGCAGCTTATCTATCGAATTAAAACAAGCCCTAACCTTTATGTGGTTATTCGTTCTGCAAAAAAAATAGGAAGTCCATGCAGGACTTCCTACTTCAATGCCTTTTGAATTCCCTTTAACGCATCCTGCACGGCTGACTCGGTGATTTCCCGGTGAGTAACAAAGCGGATGATCCCCTCATCAAACGGAACAGCAAGGACATGCTCGGCCTTTAACCGTTCCAAGAATTCTTCATTTGATAAGTTAGTGCCCTTGATGTCACAAAGCACGATATTCGTTTCTACACCTTCAATGTCCACTTCAAGGCCTTGGATAGCCGCCAAGCCTTCTGCTAACATTCTAGCATGAGCATGATCTTCAGCTAAACGCTCGACCATGCGCTCTAAAGCTATGATTCCTGGTGCTGCGATCACTCCTACTTGGCGAAGCCCTCCCCCTAGGCGTTTTCTCCACTTTCTGGCTTCACGGATAAAAGACTGGCTACCAGCCAAGACAGAACCAATCGGAGCCGATAACCCTTTGGACAAACAGACCTGAACCGTATCAGCATACTGCGTAAAAGCCGTTACAGGCTGACCGATGCCTACTGCTGCATTAAACAGCCGTGCTCCATCTAAGTGAACTGGCACTCGCTTTTCTCTTGCGATTTCATAGATGGCTCTCATGTTTTCCAAAGGAACGATTTTTCCCCCTGATTTGTTATGGGTATTCTCAAGACAGATCAACCCGCTATAAGGGTAATGAATGTCTTCTCCGCGCAGGGCCTTCTTGACTTGGATGGGGTCCATCGCTCCTCTATTTCCGGATAACGGCCGGGTTTGGACACCCGCGAGGGCAGAGGCTGCTCCACCTTCATATAAGAAGATATGAGATTCTGCTTCCAACAGGACTTCATCTCCGGCTCGACAGTGTGTCAACACCGCAATCTGATTTCCTTGTGTCCCGCTGGTCACAAACAGTGCGGCCTCCTTTCCTAATTTTTCGGCTGCCAATTCCTCCAGCCGGTTAACGGTAGGATCCTCCCCATAGACATCATCTCCCACTTGGGCGGTGGCCATAGCTTGTCTCATTTCTTCCGTTGGCTTGGTGACGGTATCACTTCGAAAATCCATTGTGTACTCCCTTACGCTTCTAGTTTTTTATACAAGTCATGGTGCAGAGGATGCTGTTCGATAATCACGAGCAGATTATCCATCCAGGCTTGAATCCCTAACAGATGATCCAGTTCTTCTTTCGTAAAGGATGTGGCATGGATATAAGGCTCCATTTCCCAGACTACTCTTTCCATCTTTACGTCAAAGTGGTTCCAGCGAAGCATTTGTCTTACTTCTGCATCCCTCTTCATCAGCTCATGAACCAACTGATACATCATCAAAATGCGTCTCATGGCCTCGTACGAGTGTCGGCGAATCTCGATGCGATTAGCCATGGATTGAGCTTTTCTCTCTTTTCGAACAAATAAAAAGTAATAGTAAAAATGAAGAAGGGTAAGCAATAGGACTCCCCAGGTAGCAGCAAGTCCCCCATAGTAGTAATACGACAGCAGAGCCCCATTGGACAGCCAAAGGATAAAATGATAAGTCAAGCAAAGCACCCATAGGGTGACGATATAATGGTTTACTCTCGTAACCTTATCTTCATAGGCAAAATTTTTCGTGGAAACAAAGGTAAAGGCCAGGAGGTATAACGCTAAAAACAGGATGCTGCAGAAAAATAAGCTGATCTGTAACGTTTGCCGAAAGGCTAAAGATTCTGGAATTTGCAGGTATCGTATAAGAAAGAACAGCATGGTAATCCAGATCATCCCTACACCAACCGGGGGTAAAATCACCGGTTCCTTGCCTTGCTTGCCCTTATGTCTCTCTACCCGAGACATCAGTTCCATCTGTATCGCCCTCCCTTCTACTCGAAATGGGACATCAATTACTAATTCTCCTTAACTTTACGTTTTCCTCTTGACTAGGATCTTGACACAGCAGATAAACGGAATTTACCAACTGTGCCAAGACCCTACTCATTTTAATTTTGGGCTTCTATCTAACAAGTTTCAAGGGTAAAATAATGGCATTGATTTTTTTGAGGTGAAAATATGGCAACGATACCTGAAGATTTTAAAATCAAGATGAAAACTCTCCTGCAAGACGACTATCCATCTTTCCTCCAGTCTTTTGAGCAAGAATCAGAGCAAGGACTGCGCATCAATCTATTAAAAACGAATGCAGAGACATTTAGGAAGCATTTGGATTTCAAGCTAGAGCCTGTGCCTTGGTGTCCCATCGGATTCTATTACTCGAAGGAAGACCGACCGGGGAAGCACCCTTATCATGCAGCAGGTGTGTATTATATCCAAGAGCCTAGTGCCATGTCTGTTGTAGAATTCCTTGAGCCTAAGCCGGGGGACATGATTCTTGATCTTTGTGCGGCACCTGGTGGTAAATCCACACACATTGCTGCCTATATGCAGGGCGAAGGCCTATTGGTATCCAATGAGATTCACCCGAGTCGGGTCAAGGCGCTATCCGAGAATATCGAACGATGCGGAGTAACCAACGCCCTCGTCACCAATGAAACCCCAGAACGTCTAGCGCCACGGTTCCCAGCTTTCTTTGATCGGATTTTAGTGGACGCCCCTTGTTCGGGTGAAGGGATGTTTCGAAAACTAGACGAAGCCTGTGAAGATTGGTCAGGGGAAAAAATCGAGCATTGCGCCTCTATGCAAGCGGATATCTTAGAGGCAGCAGCAACCATGCTCAAGCCCGGCGGCATTTTAGTTTATTCAACTTGCACGTTTTCTCCCGAAGAAAACGAAAAAACTGTGGCTCGTTTCCTAGAGAAATACCCATCCTTTGAACTTGAAGAAATTCCTTTCGTGGCCGGGATGCAGCCTGGGCGTCCAGACTGGGCTAGTGGTGAAGAAATATTATCTAGAACCATACGTCTTTGGCCGCATCAGCTTAAAGGAGAAGGGCATTTTGTTGCCCGATTGCGTAAGAACGACGGTCCAGAAGCGCTTGACAGGAAGTCCTCCAAACAGGCGAAGGTGGACAAGCAAGCGATGAAGGTATTCGAGGAGTTTTGCCATTCCACCCTTACGTTTGACTGGGAGTTTTCCGGAGAGTATCTATTATTCGGTGAACAGCTGTATGCAGCCCCATCCGAGATGCCCTCTATTGACAAACTGAAGGTTACAAGACCTGGTTGGCATCTAGGCACGATCAAAAAATCAAGGTTTGAACCTAGTCATGCCCTGGCATTAGGATTAAAAAAGAGTCAAGCGAACCATCTTGCCTTTTCCCCAAAGGAGGAGTCCATTCTTCGTTATCTTCGAGGCGAAGCCTTGATGGTGGAATCAGCAGGAAAAGGCTGGACCCTGGTTTGTGTCGATGCTTTCCCCATTGGATGGGGCAAGCTTTCTGATGGCCAGCTGAAGAATCATTATCCGAAAGGCTTGCGTTGGCCCTAAGAGGGGCACAAGAAAAGAGGAACCCCTCACGTTAAAATGAGGAGATTCCTCTTTTTATGTTATCTTGCCTTGGTATCTCTTGCTTCTTTTCTTTTCTTTTTGCGAATCTGCTCGTTAATCGACTGCTGAATCTTTTTCCGTTTCTCCTGGGCTTCTTGCCGCTGTTTTTCAAACAAGGCTTTTTTCTTATACCCGGGTTTTACTTTTTTCTTGTCTTGCGGCTTTTCTTGGGCTTGGATAGCTGGCTTTGCCTCATTCGCAGCTTTCTTTATCCCTTCTCGTATGGGTCTTGGCTTTTTCCGGTCCTTTGCCGGCACCTCTGCGAAGCCCTTGCTTCCTGCGAGCAATCGCTCTTCGATCTTTTGCTTGATCGCTTTCTCAATCTTAAGCATGATGGATTTTTGTCTAGGGGAGACAAAAGTAATGGCCGTTCCTTCTTGTCCTGCGCGTCCTGTTCTGCCTACACGATGGATATAGCTTTCGGGGTCTGATGGAAGGTCGAAATTAAAGACATGAGTCACCCCTTCAACATCCACTCCTCTCGCCGCAATATCCGTGCAGACGAGAAATTGGAACTTTATTTTGCGGAAATTTTCCATTAACTGCTCTCGTTTATTCTGAGATAATCCCCCGTGCAGCGCCTGTGCATCGAATCCAGCTTGCTGCAGCTGTTCTGTAATGTACTCGACTCGATCTTGCGTGTTGACAAAGATAATCGCCAGATACGGACGCAGCTGTTCAAGCAAGGTTTTTAAAGCTTCCGGCTTTTCACTCTGATTGACGACATAATAGTATTGCTTCGTCGTTTCAGCCGTGGCTTGCTTCATCTCAACCTTAATATGCGGCGGCTGGAACATAAATCGATGTGCCAACAGCCTTACCCGATCCGGCATGGTGGCAGAGAATAGTAAGGTTTGCTTTTTCTCTGGGGTCTGCTGAATAATGGTCTCCACATCTTCTTGGAAGCCCATTTCCAGCATTTTGTCCGCTTCATCTAAGACGAGCATCTTAATTCGGCCGAAATGCAAGGTCTCTCTTCTAAGATGATCCAGAATACGACCGGGCGTCCCTACCACAATATGTACACGATCTTGCAGCTTATTGATTTGGGCTTGGATATCCCTTCCCCCATGCAAACAAAGTACATTGATGTCGAGATGCTTTCCTAGATCTTCCACATCTTCAGCGATTTGAATCGCTAGCTCTCGTGTAGGAGTCAGGATCAGGCCTTGGATATGTTGAACGTTAGGTTGCAGCTGCTGAAGCATAGGAATAACGAATGCAGCGGTTTTTCCCGTACCGGTCTGTGCTTGGCCGATAAGATCCTTTCCCTCCAAAGCGAGAGGAATCGCTCTTTCTTGGATCGGAGTCGGCTCCGTAAAGTAAAGATCTTGAATGCCTGACAAGATCTCTTGTTTTAATCCGAACTTTGCAAATCCTTTCATGGATTAGCTCCTTTCAATTGGTATGCCCACCTTATTGTACCTTAATTTTTCTACTAGGCAAGAATTACCTTTGTCATTTTACTATCATTGCCTGATTCTGCCGAAGAAACTCCGCCCCTCATTTTTTTTCATTTTTCATGGAAGGATATAGTATAATGTACGACAGTTATCCGCGAAAGAGGGAACCTGACATGTTTTTACTCGATACTTCTATACTAATCAAGCTAGGGGCATCCATCCTGCTCGGGATCATTATTGGATTAGAGAGAGAGCTACGAAAAAAACCGTTAGGCTTAAAAACCTCGCTTGTGATTTGTGTTAGCAGTTGTATCTTAACAATTGTTTCTATCGAATCCGCTAACCGTTTTGCCGAGCCTTATGTTAAGCCGATGGATCCTCTCCGTCTTGCTGCTCAGATCGTATCTGGAATTGGTTTCCTTGGGGCAGGAGTCATCCTACGCAAACACAATGATGTTATTATGGGTCTCACAACTGCAGCCATGATCTGGGCCGCTTGCGGCTTAGGTATTGCCGCCGGTGCTGGTTTTTATGTTGAAGCTTTTGTTGGTGTCTTTCTCATCATCGTGAGTGTTGAGCTTTTTCCGCACTTGTTTAAGTTCATCGGTCCCAAAGCTTTAAGTGAAAAAGAGATAAAAATTGAACTTACGATAGATAAAGAAGATAATCGGATTATCGAAATCATGGACGCCATCAAAGCCAAAGACATAAAAATCAAGCATGTACGCATCCACGATATTCATAAAGATCCCACCAAACACGGAACTCATCAGGTGCAGCTAGTCGTAATCGTTCATGAAAAGCGCTTTACGGCCGAAATTTATCATGATATCAAGCAAATTGACCATATTCAAACCGTGTTGATTGAAAATCTCTCAACAAGATAAAAAAAAGCCAAGGTGTCGAATGAGATTCGACACCTTGCTGTTTTAAGGCTGTAAAGACTCTTTTCCTCTTTCAAAGTGAAAGCCGTCCACCACTTCTCCTTCATAGTGCATTCGAATGTTCACCCATTCCATCGGATCTGTCAGAGCCTCATCAAATACTGTTCTCATGATATGATGCGCCGTGTCTTCCGTAGGCTCAATAGCCAGCTCAATGGTCACATCCACGCCATCCTCGGAATAATAAAAGGTGGCTTCCCCAAGAGGGTTGTCATCAGGATCGACCAGGTCAAACTTCACTTCGGCTCGTTCTCTTTCCTCGTAGTCATCCGCTTCCTCTTCACGTTCGAGTAACTGGACCATGGAAGCCTCATCAAGATCCTCTTCATCCTCTTCTGTCTCAATCTCTACTTCCTCATATTCCTGCCCATTCACAAAAAACGTGAAGTTGTATTGATCAATTAAGTCATGATCATAATCTTTCAACAGGATGGCTTCAACGTCTTCCATTTCTTCCTCAGTAGGCTCTTGGGTAAAATGGATGTCCCCGACTACTCTCGTTCCCCGGATATCCACTACCGCTTCGGCTACCAGGTTTTCATTTTCATCATATACTTGATATTCGATCCCTTGCTCTCCTTGGCCGACAATCCAGCGCTCATAACCAGAGACGTCTTCTCCGTCATCATCCATGTACACTTCTTCAATATCCTCAAGTCCTTCATAATCTTCCATGAGCGAGTACTGACCGTATAAAATATTGATATTGTGATCAGCCACATTCAAGGCAAAAGCTAAGCTAGTAATGTATGATTGAACATCATCTATAATTCCAGAGAGTTCGCTTCGATCCACATACTCTTCATCCAGATGAATGGTACCCGTCAACAAATCATTTTCTCGGTAAACCAAGTAAACATCCCCAATCCACTCCCCCTCTCGGTGAATAGACAAGGATTCTCCACCCGAAGTTCGCAGCTCGGGATATAATTCGATTCTTTTCATCTCCTGCACTCCTTCCAGCATGTTCTTCCTCTATTTTGGGATAAATAAGAAAAGGATATACTGTGGAGGCGATAAGAATGGAAAATATGAGCTTTACCGTACATGATATTGCAAGAGACGTAGGCGTGAGTATCTCAGGGCCGGGTCAACACCCTTGTGGAGCCGATCTTTTCCTTAAAGCCATACTGGCCCTCATTGAGCAGGCGGATCTAAGCGCGATGGGGGAGGCGGGATACCGGGATTTTGCTTCCCAATTTCAAGTGACGATTCTCAAACAGCTTATTAATCGAACCTTTATGGATACACTACAACGCATCCCTGATGATCTCGATTATGCAGAAGCCTTAATCCACGATATCCAGCATTACCGAGAAGAAGGCCTACTCTGAAAAAGAGGGGCTTGGTGGCCCCTTAAATGGCATTCTTCTCTTCCATGCTTTTTTCCCCGTCCGTTGTCAACACCTGAAACTTCACCCAGACGGCACTTAACAAGATTAATATCCCTGCACCCAAAAAAACCCCTCTCAAGTGCAGCCATCCTGACATCAATCCCCCCAAGATCGGGCCCAGCATATTCCCTAGGAAAACAGCCATATTACTGTAACCGTAAGTTCGGCTTTCCATATTCCTTGGCGCATGCTGACGAATCAACGTATTCACACTAGGCAGCATACCACCCACACACATACCGAGCAAGAAACGACAAATAAGAAGCTGCTCAATCGAAACCACAAACGCATGAGGGATGAAAAAAAGACCCGCCCCTACTAAGGAATAAAAAAGAATATGGTGCGAGCCTTTGCGATCCCCCCATTTCCCTAAGAAAGGAGAAAAGATCATCGTGGCCAAACCTGTTATGGATATTGCGGAGCCCGCCATAAGAGAAAGCATTTCTTCCTTTTTCCAAAGCTCTTGGACAAAGCTGGTGATGAAAGGGGTTGTCCCCAACATCGCCAGCTGAATCAAGAATCCTGTGGCGAAAAGGGCAGGAAGCGGTTTTTTCCCTAATATGATGATTAAATCATCCCGGTATCCCGTTACTTTCACCGTTTTCTTATCCGGCTTATTCAGCTCCTTCACAAAAGCAGTAACCATCACAGCAGCAATAAATAATAATAATCCTGTAAGATAAAAAATACTCCGAAATCCTACCCAGTCAGCCATCAATCCGCCTAGGAAAGGTCCGCAGATGGAGCCGCCAACACCAGCCGCTTGAAGAGTGCCCAACGCATAACCCGTCTTTTCTTTAGGCGTATTGGTTGACACCAGTGCGATCGAAGCAGGGATAAAGCCTGATATCGTTCCATTGATAAACCTTAGCACGAGCAATTGCATCGGGGTGGTAGCCAACCCCATGCTGGCTACAACCAGCGCCATGCCAAAACCACTTCTGACCAGCATGATCTTGCGACCGTGCCGGTCCGCAAGCTTTCCCCATAGGGGTGAAAATAAAAAGGCCGATAAGAAGTTCGCACCAAAAATAACACCCGTCCACAGGTGCAGTGACTTCTCATCGGCGATTCCCATATCCTGTTGTAAATAAAGCGGCAAAAACGGAATGATTAAGCTCATGGCTGCCATGACTAAAAACTGGGCAACACATAATATCATTAGATTTCGTTTCCAAATATTCACTGTAAATCATCTCCATCCCAATACCATTATACGACGATTCAACGGTATTGAAAAGATGTGGAGATGCTCTGCTCTTGTTGGTTTACCCACCGCTCACTGGCGGGATAAAGGCGATCTCGTCTGTTTCCCTCACGGGATCAGCACTCGTGGCATATTCCTGATTAACAGCGACCATGCTTTTCTCCAGTAAATCTTGGAGGGCAGGATAGAGTTCAGATAATTTTTCTCGAACCGCTCGAACTGTCCATTCGGCTTGATCCATTTCTAGTGAGACCACTGATGAACCTGCCGCTTCCGCCAACCCAGCAAAAAGTAAAATACGAACCATCACACTTCCTCCTTGATCTCAGGTTTTCCAGTGGGGTACGAAACCTTTTCCTTCTGATCCCCGATCCAGCTTTGACCGTCTTCCCAATTTTCTTTTTTCCAGATCGGAACGATTTCCTTGATACGTTCGATCGCATAACGGCTTGCCTCGAACGAAGCATCTCGGTGGGGGGTAGACACAGCAATCGCTACCGCAACATCCATAATATCTAGGTGCCCGACACGATGAATGATAGCGACTTTTGCTTCTGGATGCTTGGCTACGATTTCATCCCCTATTTGCCTAAGCTTTTTCTCCGCCATTTCTTCATAGGCTTGGTATTCTAAATATAAAGTTTTCAACCCTTTCGTCATTTCCCGTACCGTCCCAATAAATGTACAGATGGCACCTGCATTCGGGTGGCTAACGAAATCAATTAAGGGCTGAATTTCAATTTTTTCACGGGTGATCGAAAAATTTTTCATTCTATTACCTTCTCCTCTCTCATTCTCTGTGCATGTCCTTCCAAGATAGAAAAAAGCTGCTCAAATTGATCTTTCCCCACCACCGGAATCATAGGATGGGTATAAGGAAACCAAGTCGCAATGGCTAATATTTGAGGGGCTTGCTCTAAAAGAGATAAATCCCCCTCATGACGCAACAGAACCACTTTAGGGTAGTTCTCGAACTTATAGCCTTCTACAATAACGATATCGACGCCTGTTATCCGCTCTAACATACTAGCTAGGGTTGCTGTTCTCTGCTCCATAATTGCTGTTTTATGCTGGGAGGTGATGGCCACAACTTCAGCGCCTGCTTCGCGGTGCAGCCATGTATCTTTTCCCGGATAATCCACCTCAAAGTGGT